>DAOUZG010000079.1 GCA_030665705.1 Deltaproteobacteria bacterium
GCTCGAGCGCGGATTTCTCACCCGGTTGGCGTCGCAAGGGCGCACCCTCGTCCTCCGCGGGGTTGCTAGAATCCTGAGGGAGAAGCGGCGGGGGGCCGTCGGGTCCCTCGCCGAGGGCCATCGAGCCCGCGAGGAGCCCCATGCGCCGAAAAGCCCCCGTTCGACTAGGTCAACTCAGCGACGCGCCCGTGCTGGCGGAGTTCAACAGAGCCATGGCCCGGGAGACCGAGGGGAAAGACCTCCCCCTCGACCGCATCCGGGCCGGTGTGGAGACCTTGCTGAAGAATCCGAACTTCGGCTTCTACGTAGTCGCAACGTGTGAAGGGAAGACCGCCGCCTCGCTCATGGTGACGACGGAGTGGAGCGACTGGCGTAACGGAGCGTTCTGGTGGATCCAGAGCGTCTACGTCCGGCCCGAGTTTCGCAGGCGGGGAATCTTCCGAGACCTCTACGCGTTCGTGAAATCCTGCGCGGCGGATGAACCCGACGTCTGCGGATACAGACTCTACGTCGAGCGCGACAACACCGGAGCGAGAAAGACCTACGAGGCAATGGGGATGCACGAGACGCCTTACCGTATGTACGAGGAGCTTCGCGAGAGCCCAGGCTAGCCCTCGTTCAGGTAGGCTCGCAGCACGCGGATCATCGGCTCGACGTCGGCGGTCCCGGCCATCTCACGGCAGGAGTGCATCGAAAGCATCGGGTTGCCCACGTCCACCGTACGAACTCCGACACGCGCAGCCGTGATCGGACCGATCGTCGTGCCGCAGAGGAGGTCGTTCCGGCTCACGAAATGCTGCGGCTCCACCCCCTCCTTCGCACACAGAGATGCGAACCGTCCCATCGTAACCGCGTCCCCCGTGTAGGATTGGCCGGCGTTTACCTTGATGACCGGGCCTCCCCCGACGACAGGACGGTGTCCGGGATCGTGCTTGTCGGCGTAGTTGGGATGGACCGCGTGTGCCATGTCCGCGGAGACGAGCATCGAGTGGGCCAGGGCGCGCGCCAGCCCCTGTGGCTCCCCTCCTTTGAAGCCCTCTACGACGCGGCCGAGCACCTCGAGCAGGAAGGGCCCTGCCGCACCCTGGGCGGTTCGGCTTCCGATCTCCTCGTTGTCGTAGAGCACGACCACGCGCGTGAAAGGCGGTACCGGACCCCGCGCCGCCGCGAGCAGCGCACTCAACGCCGCATGGCACGATCCGAGGTTATCGAGGCGCGGGGCCAGTATGAACTCCCCGTTCACGCCGGCCACGCCCGAGGGCTGGGCGTCGTGGAGCATCAAGTCGAAGGCGAGCACGGCCTCGGCGGGGATCTCCGCCACCGAGCGCGCGGCAAGCTCCTCCACCAGGAACTGGGCAAGCGCCGGAGCTGACTCGAGGCCCAGAAGCGGAACCAGGTGTTGTTGCGAGTTGAGCTGAAGGCCCTGTGTGTTCACCTCACGGTTGAGGTGGATCGCGAGGCTCGGGATGCGAAGCAGCGGACGCTCGAAGTTGACCCGTGCCGTTCGGATCCCGTCGTCCTCCCGGAAGGTGACCCGCCCGGCGAGGGAGAGGTCCCGGTCTAGCCAGGTGTGAAGAAGCACGCCCCCGTACGTCTCGACGGCGAGCTGGCGATAGCCCTGAGCCTCGACGTCGGGGCGGGGCTTCAGGCGCAGATTCGGAGAGTCGGTGTGGGCCCCGATCAGACGGAACCCCGCCTCCGCCGGGCTCGCCATCCCCACCTCGAAGGCGACCAGGCTCCCGTCGTTGCGCACGATGAACCGGCGCGAGCCCGGCTCGACTGACCAGATTTCGGTCTCGAAAGCGCACTCGAAGCCGGCCGCCTCCAGGCGCGCGCCCGCCTCGGCCACCGCGTGGTAGGGCGTGGGCGATCGATCGATAAAGCCCAGTAGATCGTGTGCGAGATCCTGCACCGAGCTGCCGAGTGTAGCGTTCGCTCCAAGGGCTCACACGGCTAGACGAGCCGCGGGATCACCTCTGTGCCAAGCCGCTCGAGGATCTCCTTCTCGGGCGAGCTCAGGATGCACAGACTCACGCCCCATCGGTCCCGTCGCTCCTCGAGCGCCGCAACGAGATCATCGGGGGTGCCGATCAGCACGAACGGACTCGTGCGGATGGCGGCTTCGTCCACCTGAAACATTCCGGCCAGCCCCTTGGCAACCTGGGCGGTCTCTGCAGGGCTCTCCGTCATACGGACCATGAACAGCATCTCCCCGATCTCGATCCCATCGGGGTCCCGACCCTCCTCGTCCGCTACGCGGCGAACGTAAGCGGCCCGCTCCCGGAAGGAGTCCGGGCCCCATTGCGAGACGACCTGCAGGTCGATCTGTCCCTGGGGAACCGGTGGGACGATCGAGATAACGTCGGCGTACCGGGCCGCGAGGCGGAGAATCTTGTCGCCCCCCCCGCCGATGTGCAGGGGTGGGCGTGGTTTCTGGACCGCACCCGGAAGAAGTTCGAAGTCGTGGACCTGGTAGAACTCTCCCTCGAGTGTCACCGGCTTCCCCTCGAGCGCGGGCAGAATGATTCGAAGCGCCTCCTCCAGCATCCGAATGCGGACCGAGGGCTTCGGGAACGGCAGACCGGTCCGGCGGTACTCCTCGGCGAGCCATCCCGCCCCCATCCCGAGCTCGAGACGACCGTTCGTGATCCGGTCGACCGTTGCAGCCAGGTTCGCGGTGAGGCACGGGTGGCGGAAGAGGTTGCACATGACCGCGCCACCGACGCGGATCCGCTGGCATCGCGCTCCCACCGCGGCCACAGCGGTCCAGGCCTCCCCGTAGGCTCCCCCCTCCAAGACACCCTGTCCGGTGTAGAAGTGGTCGGGATTATAGTAAGTGGAGAACCCCGCACGCTCAGCGGCGAGCACGCGCTCGAACAGCTCATCGAAGCTCTCCTGCAGACCTTGCGACAACGCGAAACGAAGCGACGGTGGTGACATCGTCCTGCTCCTCTCTGGAATCCCCGCGGCAGCGACTCTACCACGGGTGGCCTCCCGAGAAGAACGCGTTCGAGTAGAATCGAACAGCCCGTCTCGCCCCGGGCTTGGCAGAGAGGAGTCCGACCGTGACGACGCCGCACATTCACGCCGAGAAGAACCCCGACAAGCCCGCGGTCGTCTTCGGGAACGGCGAGACCGTTCTGAGCTATGGAGACCTCGAGCGCCGCTCCCGGCAGGCGGCCCTGGTTCTGCGCGCGTGCGGTCTCGAGCCCGGTGGCGGAATCGCGCTTCTGATGGGAAACGAGGATCGTTTCTACGACCTATTCTGGGCAGCGCTGCGGAGCGGGCTCTACTTCACTCCGATCAACTGGCACTGTCAGGCGGAGGAGATCCGCTACATCGTCGACAACTCCGACGCGAGCGTCTTCATCGCGTCTCCCCTCTACGCTGCGGCCGCGGTCGAGGCGGCCGCCAAGCTGCCCGCGGAGATCCGCAGGTTCTCCGTCGGAGGAGAGATCGAAGGGTTCGAGTCGCTCGAGGAGCGGCTGGCGGAGGTTCCGGAGAGCGCATCTCTAGACAACCCGCTCGAGGGGGCCCTGATGCTCTACTCCTCGGGTACGACCGGCCTCCCGAAGGGGGTGCGCCAGCCCCTGTCGGGGAAGCCGGCGGGCGACCCGGCCGCTGTCCTCGCGGTCCTGGGTCTCGCGGCCATCTTCGGGCTCGACGCCTCAGACCGGTACCTCTCGCCGGCGCCCCTCTACCACGCAGCGCCGCTCATCTTCTCGACGGCTCAGCACCGGATCGGAGCCACGGCCGTCGTAATGCGCCGGTTCGAGGCGGAGCTAGCGCTCCGGATCATTCACGACCAGCGGATCACCACCTCGCAGTGGGTCCCGACCCACTTCCGTCGCATGCTCGATCTTCCGGAGGACGTCCGGAAGAGCTTCGACCTCTCCAGCCACCGCCTCGCCATCCACGCAGCCGCTCCCTGTCCGGTCCCCGTCAAGAGGGCGATGATCGAGTGGTGGGGCCCGATCCTCTGCGAGTACTACGGGGGGACCGAAGGGGGCGGCACGCTCATCCGCTCCGAGGAGTGGCTCGAGCACCCGGGCTCGGTCGGTCGGCACTGGGCGGGTGGCACGATCCATATCCTCGACGAGGAGGGGAACGAGATCACCGAGCCCAAGAAGGAGGGGCTCATCTACTTCGAGGGCGCCGCGGAGCCGGATGCACGCTTCAAATACCACAAGGACAGCGAGAAGACGCGGCAGACCTACCGCGGCCACCTGTGGACGATGTGGGACGTCGGGCACCTCGACGACGAGGGATACCTCTATCTCACGGACCGCCAGCACAACATGATCATTTCGGGCGGGGTGAACATCTACCCGCAGGAAGCCGAGAACCTGCTCTCCACCCACCCGAAGGTGGACGACGTCGCCGTCATCGGAGTGCCGAATGCGGAGATGGGCGAAGAGGTCAAGGGGGTCGTGCTTCCGAAACCGGGAATGCAACCGGGGCCCGAACTCGAGCGGGAGCTCATCGAGTTCTGCCGCGAGCGTCTCGCGCACTTCAAGTGCCCGCGCTCGATCGACTTCGCGCAGGAGCTACCGCGCCAGCCGACCGGGAAGCTCTTCAAGCGTTTGATCCGGGAAAAGTACTGGAAGGGCGGCGAGAAGACCGTGGTCTAAGACGGGGCTCAGTAGACCCGGCGTGTCGGGATGTCCCGCCGCTCGTAGGTGTAGTCCTCCACGACCCCGTCCGGCCCGAAAAGAACGGTGAGCTTGTGGCGCGTCGTGTTTTCGTAGGCCACGTCCACGGGAGGAACGTAGACCCGATGTCCGAAGATCGAGGCGATCGATCGTCCGATCTTCGTGATCGTGCCGGTGTCCTTCCGTGTGGTCTCCTCGTGGATGTAGCCCCAGTGCGTCCCGCCATAGGCGCTCGTCTGAACCGCCACGGGATCGCCGAACCAGCGACGGATCTCCTCTTGAGTGGTCCAGCCGGGCTCAATACGGACGACCGAGTCGGGATCGAAGGCCCTCCCTCGCGTGGTGCAGGCGAGGACCAGCACCAGCCCCGCTGCCGCGGTGATGCGAACGCAAGCGGTCAACTTTTCACCTATTCCGACCGGGTCCGAACCGGGATCGGGCCCGAGCCGCGATCGGGCCCGAACCGGACCCAGGGCTACTATAGGCTGGCCCGCGGACCTGCACAGGGGCGGAAAGGGGGACCGGATGAAGCTCGACTTCACGGGGCGAGCGCTCCGGGCAATCGGCGAGGCCGAGACGTCGCTGGCGCGCGCCCGGGCGCAGGCGTCGCCGCGCCGCCGTGCGCTCCTGCGCTACCACGAGCACGAGGAGGCGGTCCAGCGGATGATCCATGCGTTGGAGCCAGACTCGTACGTCCGTCCCCACCGGCACCAGGACCCCGACAAGGTCGAGGTCTTCCTGGCGCTTCGGGGAAGCGCGTGGCTCTGCACCTTCGACGGGGAGGGGAACCCCGGGGAGCATCTCGAGATTCGTGCGGGCGGTCCCTGCTTCGGAGGCGAGATCGCTCCCCGAACCTGGCACAGCCTGCTAGTCCTCGAGCCCGGCACCGTGCTCTACGAGGTTCTGGAGGGACCGTTCCGGGCCGACACGCACAAGGACTACGCTCCCTGGGCCCCGGCCGAGGGCACCCCCGAAGGGCTCGCCTACCACCGCCGCCTCTGCTCCAGGCTCGGCCTCGATCCCCCGGTGCCGGAGTCGCCCGGGCCCTAGGACGCGGATCGCAGCTCTGACGCGGGTGGGGCGTCAGGCGTCGAGGCGCGTTCGGCGCCGGAAGATCGCAAACACGCTCGTGTAGCCGTGCAGGAACGTCTGTCCCTCGACGGGTCCGATCTCCCCGTTGCAGAAAAACCCGCCGAGGGGGAGATCCCCGAGATGGCTTTGAAATGCCCGGCTGTCGTGATCGGGCTGGCCATATAGATGGACTCCGCGGCCGAGACAGGAGAAGAGCAACGCCCCCGCGGGAAGGCAGCGGGGATCGCGCTGGTCCGCGTAGCGCCCGAGATGGCGCTCGAGATCTTCGGCGGACGTAGTAGCATCGCGCAGGTGAAACTGCACCACCTGACCCTGCTGGAGACTCGCGCCCACGGCGAGCGAGCCGCTCTCCTCATCGACGCCGACCAAGTTTCGAATCAGGAAATCCCCCTGTCGATATTCCTGTTGCGCGGAGTGCATCCCGATTCCGAGAGAGAGCGACGCGCGCATCAGCTCTCGATCGCGGGGCGCGGCCCGCTCGAAAAGCTCCTGAAGCAACTGGACGGGTCGACGACCGTCCAGCTCGAGGAGCAGGTTGTCCCGCGACCGGGTGACGAAGAGCGGTGTACCGATTGGCCGACAGCCCTGCGCGACGATTGCGTCGACCTCGACGTCGCCTTGCAGCGCGAGTCCGACCATCCCCGAGCGATAGACCTGCCCCCCCAGGTAGAGGGAGTGATCTCCCGGCTGGGTGCCGCCGCTCGCGAGTCCCCCCACCTTGACGCTCGAGGGAAAGTGCTCATCCAGGCCGGTCACGAAGGTCTCGGTATCGAAGGTCAGCGGGTCGGCGAAGAGCACGAAGTGGGGGGACGGCTCCGCCTCCAGACCCAACGTCTCGCGCCACGCCGCGGAGTTTCGGTCGGGCAACGTGTCGGCTCCGAGCCGGAAGGACCGGACCTGCACGTCGGGCAACACCGCCGCCGTCAACGAGAGGCCCGGAGGATCCTCTGCCTCACGACCTCCTCCGATCACGCCTTGTCCGTTGCATCCAACGAGCAGGCGTGCGGAAAGCGCATCCCCCGCGAGATCCACGAGTCCTTCTTCATGGGCGCGGTAGCGCTCCGAGGCAAAGAGAAACGCGAGATCGGGATCACCGGGCCCCAGCCTCTCGCGCACCACATCGGCCGCCTCCTGGACCGCGCCCTCGGGGTCGGAGTTCTCTGAGACGCCCGATGCCCACCTCATGCGCGGGACGCCAGCAACCTACTCCGTGCTCGTCCCTTGCACGCGGAAACGGGCGAACTCGAAGCGGTCGTCGCCCCAGAACATCTCCTCTTCGACAAACCGGGTCGGTACGCCGAACACACCGCGCGCGATGGCGGCCCGCGTCTGTTCCTCGAGGGGATACGCATCGTCGGACTCCTCCCCGCCCCGTGAGTCTAGCCCGCGGGGATCTCCCGGGTCAGCAACCGGCGCTCGGGCGCCGGATCGCGAGCATCCTCAAGCGGGCTCGGAGCGCCCGACCCCTCCGACCTCGACAGCGGATTCAAGTTCTGGAAGGCTCTCGGGTAGGCGCTCGCTAACGGAGTCGGAGATGGACGCGCGGAAGATTGCCCCGGGTTTGATGCTCGCGATGCCCCAGCTCGAGGACCCCAACTTCACGCGGTCCGTCATCTTGATGATCGAGCACAACGAGGAGGGGTCGTTCGGACTGATCGTCAATCGCCCGAGCGACCTGCTCGTTGCGGATGTCCTCTCTTCTCTGGGGATCGAGTGGACGAGCGATCCGGAGGAGCTCGTCTGGAGCGGGGGCCCGGTGATGCCGAGAACCGGCTGGGTTCTGCACGAGCCGGTGGACATCCCCGACGAAGAGGGGAAGGTCGACGTCACCCCGGAAATTGTCCTCTCCACGTCGCCGGACCGTCTGCGAGCCATTGCCCAGGCTCCCCCCCCACGGGTCCGGTTCGTTTTGGGCTTCTCCGGGTGGGGCCCGGCGCAGCTCGAATCGGAGCTGGCCGCGGGAGCGTGGATCACGGCCGAGGTCACCCCAGAGCTGATCTTCAACACACCGGCGGAAGAGATGTGGGAGACGGTCCTCCGCTCGCTCGGGATCGACCCCGCCTCGCTCGTCC
>DAOUZG010000229.1 GCA_030665705.1 Deltaproteobacteria bacterium
TCGTCCGGATTCTCGAACACGCGGTAGTCGGCGGTGGGAATCCCATGGCGCGCCATGAAGTCCTTGGCGAACGTCTTGCTCCCCTCGAGCTGGGCGGCCGCTCGACGGGGGCCGACGACCGGAATGCCCGCAGCCTCCACACGATCCACCACGCCCTGCGCCAGTGGCGCCTCGGGACCGACGACCACCAGGTCGACCCGCTCGGCGCGGGCCACATCGATCGTCGCCTCGAAGTCGCCGAGGTCGAGAGGGCGGGTCCGGACGTCGCGGGCGATCCCGTCGCTTCCCGGTGCACAGATCACGTCGCTCGCGATCGGGCTCTTCGCGAGCACCCACGCGAGGGCGTGTTCCCGCCCACCGGATCCGAGCACCAAGACACGCATCAGTGTCGGAAGTGCCGCACGCCGGTAAACACCATCGCCAGGCCGAGCCCGTCGGCGGCGGCCACCACGTCCTCATCGCGGAGTGAGCCTCCCGGCTGAACCACCGCGGTTGCCCCAGCGCGCGCGGCCGCCTCCACACCGTCGGGGAACGGGAAGAACGCCTCGGACGCGAGCGCGGAGCCCCGCAGATCCATACCGACGCGTTGTGCCTTCGCAACCGCTGCGTGAACCGGGTCGACCCTCGACGTGCCGCCCCCCGAAACCGAGAGCGTGGCACCGGGGCGCGCGAAGACGATCGCGTTGGAGCGCACGTGCTTGACGACCTTCCATCCGAAGGCCATCGCGCGCAGCTCCTCCTCGGTGGGTTTCCGTCGCGTGGCGACCCGAGCCGCCGTTACGTCCTCCACCGCGTAGTCGGGCGACTGACAGACGAAGCCACCCGTCACGGTTCGCACGACCGGCGAGCGGGAGAAGCGCAGCAGCGCCTCTGGATCGAAGGTCAGGAGCCGCCGGGCCTTCTTCTTGCGGAGCCGCTCCAGGGCCGCCGGCTCGAACGCGGGTGCGACGAGCACCTCGGTGAATATGGAGTCGACCTCTGCCGCGAGCGTGTCGTCGAAGGGGCGGTTCGCAATGACGATCCCACCGAAGGGGGAGTCCGGATCGCCGGCGAACGCTCCGGTCCAGGCGGTGACGAGATCGTCGGCGCTCCCCACCCCACACGGCGTGTTGTGCTTCAGGATACCGACGGTTGGGGGATCATCGAGAAAATCGACGATGAGTCGCAGCGCCGCGTCGACATCGAGGATGTTGTTGTAGGAGAGCTCCTTGCCGTGGAACGGCCGCGCGACCTCGAGGAAGCCGCCGTACAGCCCCGCCGACTGGTGCGGGTTCTCGCCGTAGCGAAGCGTCTGTACGCGTTCCGCGGCGACCGCCAGGGCCTCGGGGAGGGCCGGCCCCTCTTCCGTGGTCTCCTCTTCCGTCAGGTAGGAGGCAATCGCCGCGTCGTACCGGGCGGTGTGCAGGAACGCCTTCCGGGCAAGCCGTCGTCGAAGACTTTCCGGCACCACCCCGCCTCCGGCGCGCAGGGCCTCCAGGAGCTCGGGGTAGTCCGCCGGGTCCACGACGACGGTGACGGCATCCTGGTTCTTCGCGGCGGCCCGCACCATCGTCGGGCCACCGATGTCGATCTGCTCCACCGCCTCCTCGCGCGTGACCCCCTCGCGCGCCACCGTGGCCTCGAAGGGATAGAGATTCACGACGACCAGATCGATCGGCCGAATGCCGTGCTCGTCCATGGCGGCTCGGTCTCCGGGCTCGTCGCGCCGCGCGAGGATTCCGCCGTGGACCTTTGGATGCAGGGTCTTGATACGGCCCCCCATCATCTCGGGAAACCCGGTGTAGTCCGAAACCTCGACGACCTCGAGTCCAGCCTCGCGGAGCACGCGCGCGGTGTTGCCGGAGGCCAGCAACTCCACGCCTAGCTCACGGATTCCACGGCCCAGCTCGACGAGGCCTGTCTTGTCGGAGCACGAGAGCAGCGCACACCGGACGCGCGCTGCGGCCACCTCAGGAGCGCTCGGTTCGGGCACGGAAATCCTCCTCGGAACTCTGGACGGGTTAACGGGGCGCGGCTTAGATACACACGACGGGGGTCGCGGGTCAACCGTTAGCCTGCACCGTTACGGGGTCGGCCGGGTCTCTTACCGACTCCAGTGGAGAAAGCCCGCCCAGTTGACCCAGCGCTCTGACTCCGAGTCGCGCGTCTCCCGCAAGCCGAACAGGAGTGAACTCCGGCGCTCCTTGCCGAGCCAGCGCGCGCCGTAGACCTCGAAGAGCTTGTTGTAGTGTCGGTCCCAGCCGTCCGGGTCGAGGCCGCGGAGCGGGATCAGGTAGGGCACCCGGAGGAAGCCGCTCTCGGTGCCGTCCGGGTCCCTCCGCTCGGAGAAGCGAAAGAGCGGCCACAGGTCCCGAACTCGAGTCTCACGCTCTCCCTCTCGCCGCCAAACAAAACGCCCGGCCCAGAGCAGCCGGATCGTCTCCCCCTCCAGGGCCTCATCCCGCACCCGCATTCTCCCCAGAAGTCCGAGCCCAACCGTCCAGCCCGATCGCTCGGGACTCCGGCGGGTCTCGACGATCGGTCGAAGCGCCCAATAGGTGTGGCCCTTGACGTTTCGCTCGCTCGAGAAGATGGGCCATAGGACGTCCAACCCGTGTGTCGCCGGATACTGGTCGTTCCACTTCCGCGAGAGAAGCGGAAACAGGTAGAAGCGCGTGTGGCGGGGGCCAGCGTCCCGACGGCCATAGAGGGGTACGACGTAGAGCGCGCTCGCAGGCGTGGCGGTGTCGAGGTGGGTGAGGTGGTGGTGAACGAAGGGCCAGACGTAGAACCGGTGGACCGACACCCCCTCCCGTCGTTTCACGCCGTAGAAGGGCCAGAAGCGGAACTTGCTGCGGCCGTCTCCGCGCCCGTACGCAAAGAACGGCCAGAGGATCTGGGTCTCGGTGTAGCCGCGGCGATGCCCGCGCGCGTAAAGGGGCCAGAGAACGAAGCGGATCTGGTCGAACCCGAAAAGCTTCTCGAACGTACCGAACAGGGGGAAGACCCCCCAGTACCGTGACCCGCCACCCGTCCGGCCCCAAAACACGAAACCGAGCGTCTTCTCACGGGCCTCCGTTTCGGGGTCGTATCGGGCCCGGGCCAGCCAGAAGAGCCACCCCAGCGTCCCCTCGGAGCCCTCTCGCCACCGTGCAAGCGGGTAGAGGATGTCGTGGCGAACCAGCTCGTCGTTGCGCCGGACCGAGTAGAGGGGACGGAGCTCGAAGCGACGTTCGACGAGCGCTCCGTCTGCCTCGAGCCACGACTCCCCGTGCACCACCGGCCCGAGCCAGCTCCGCTCCATGACTCCTGCCCACGGCCGACGGTCCCCGTTCGTGAGGGGCCAGAGGCCGCGAGCGAACGGATCCCGGTCGGACGGTCCCCGCACGAAGGCGCATCCCGTCAGCAGGACCGCTGCCAGGAGCAAGGGGGCCCGACTGCTCAAAAGAGCGCCCCGAACAGCGTGATCAGGATCGTCGCGGGCACCTGCTCCTGAGCCTCCTCCGCGGCGCGGCGAACCTCCCGTAGGGCGGCCCGGGCCTCCTGGAGCGCGGAATCGACGTCGGTGTAGAGCGTGTCGTCGGCTAGGAGTTTGCCGAGGCTCCCCTCGCC
>DAOUZG010000336.1 GCA_030665705.1 Deltaproteobacteria bacterium
TGCGAGGGCGAAGACTGCGCAGACGCATTCGCCGTGTACAACCCCGTCCCGACACTCCTCGACGAGGATGATTCGCTGACCGAGCAGGAGAAGCAACAGTTCGCACGGAGCTCCGCGCGGATCGAGTGCTTCCGACGCCACCTCCGCTGTGCAAAGATCTGTGACGTCCTCTCCGAGGTGCGCGAGGGACTGCTCCCCAGCCAGTGTGCGACCGACGAGGTGTTCGTGAACGGCTACCTCTGGCAGTTCGTCCCGCCCCCCTTCGACGTCGCGGGTGCGCACCGCGATTGCAGACTCCTGCAGGGTTGCTGCCGGGGACCCGACTGCGCCGAAGCAGCACCTGCGGACCCCGGCCAGCCCGAGCCGGCCAACACGAAGAACGAGTGCCTCTCCCCCTTCCCCGACGAATGCCAGGGTCTGCCCGACGGCCCGTTTGCCTTCTCCCTCTTCTTCGAGAACGCGGGAGGCGTGATGGGACGCCTCGTGGCTGCCGGCGGGGAGGGTAACCTCCTCTGCCTGAACCCGAGATTCGACCCGGAGAATCTCAGCGTGGCACCGGTCTCGACCACCCGCGTGGTGATCCCAGAGAAACACCTCGGCGGGGTCACGATGGTGGCAAACTTCGACGTCAACGCGGACGGCGAGGTCAACGTGGACGACGTGTGCGAGGTGGAGACCCAGGTCGCGATAGGGGCCGATCCTTGCAGACCCTCAGGAACCGGCGATCCCGTCGCCGGGCCCTGTGCGCCCTACCCGGGAGGGGAGTGCTCCGCGACGGCGGACGTCAACCGCGACGCGTTTGTCGACGAGCGCGATGTGGCGCTCATGGAGCGTCGGGTGGGCCTTCGCTGCGACGGCTCGATCCCATCGCCCTGAGCCCTCGAGTCCCGTCCGTCAGACCTCGAGGAGCGAGTGGATCTCCACCCCGTCGATCAGCTTTCGACCCTCGAGAAAGGTCAGCTCGACGAGGATCGAGAGTCCCACGAGCTCGCCGCCCATCCGGCGGACGAGGTTGGTCACCGCTGCGGCGGTTCCACCGGTCGCCATCAAGTCGTCGATGATCAGGACCCGGTCCTCCGAGCCGATGGCGTCTTCGTGCATCTGCACCTGGTCGGTCCCGTACTCGAGGTCGTAGGTCTCCTCGACGGTCTTCCAGGGGAGCTTTCCGGCCTTGCGCGCGGGGACGAATCCGACGCCGAGGTCGAGCGCCACCGGAGGGCCGAAGATGAACCCCCGGGACTCGATCCCGACCACAACGGAGACCCCACGCTCGCGGAACGGTTCAGCGAGGAGCCGACACGCCACGCGGAGCGCCTCGCAATCCTGGAGAAGTGGCGTGATGTCCTTGAAGAGGATCCCCGGCTGCGGGAAATCCTGGACGTCGCGAATCTTCGAGAGAAGAAACTCCAGGTCCGTCATGGGAGGTAGTCTACGGGATTGCGCGGCTTTCCGTCGCGTCGAACCTCGAAGTGCAGATGGGCTGCGCTTGCGCGGCCTGTGCGTCCGACCTCGGCAATGACCTCGCCCTTCTCGATGAACTGCCCGACCCG
>DAOUZG010000277.1 GCA_030665705.1 Deltaproteobacteria bacterium
CATCACGACGGCGGACGAGATGACGCCGAGCGCGAGCGCGGCAGCGGCTACGGTGCGGAGACGTGGGATGAGGCGGATGGGCTCGAGCGCCTCAACCAGGTCGCCCACGAGCTGCTCGGTCGGCCGCATCAGAGATCCTCCCGCTGCAGCGTCGCTCGCAGCGCCTTGTAGCCGCGGTGCGCGCGCACCCGGAGTGCAACCGCAGAAATCCCGAGTCGTTCGGCCGCTTCAGCCGATGAGAGCTCCTGCAGGTGGAGCAACTCCACCGCCTCTCGCTGGGTGGGTGGTAGCTCCGCCAGCGCTCGGGCCAGAACCGGCGAGATCTCCGACGCCCCCGGCTCGGGGGTCTCGCTCGCGCCGGGGAGGGACTCCAACTCTGCGAGAGGAACCTCGACACGAGTGCGAACGCCGCGGGACCGCATGGCATCAATCACCGCGTTACGAGCAATCGCCCGAAGCCACGGCCCGAACGGTCGCTCGGGCCGGTAGGTGTGACGTGCCTGGTGGACCGAGAGCAGCACGTTCTGCAAGACGTCCTCCGCCAAACTCGGGTCCCGAACCCGCGCACGGATGAAAGCTCGCAGCCGCGGCAGGACGGATCGGAGGAGCCGATCGTAGTCGGCCTTGCTGCCCCGCTGGGCGGCTGCCATCCACTCGCTCCAGCGAGCCTCCTCATCTCTGTCAACGCGACTCTGCTTGCCCATACGTCCGGGTCTGCTCGGCTGTTACGGCGGACGTGGTAACGCCTCGATCGCCTCGATCGTATCGCACCGTATCTGTAGAAGGGAGCGCGTGTGGAACAGTGGATGCGCTCGGTGCCGGTGAGCTTAGCGTCGGCTCCGGGTCTCGTCCTGCGGGGCGGAAGCCGGAAGGTCGCGAGGCACGTACTTGCGTGCTGCCTGCTGCTCGTCACTTTCGGTTTTCCCGAACCAGTCTGGGCGTCCCCAACCGATGGGAGCACCGCCGGCGAGTCTCGGCGCCTCAACGGTTTCGTGCTGGCTCCCCTGGCGGTTCCGGCTGAAGAAATCCTGCCTGGCGGACCGCCGCGCGACGGGATTCCCGCCCTCGTCAGCCCGGCCGTGACTCCCGCAGACGACGCGCCCTGGCACGAGGAGGAGGTTGTAGTCGGCGTTGCGCTTGAGGACGAAAAGCGAGCCTACCCGGTGTCACTACTCGAGTGGCACGAGCTGGTGAACGATACGCTCGGAGGTCGTCCCATACTGGTTTCGTACTGCCCCCTCTGCGGAACCGCGCTCGTCTTCGACCGCACCGTGGAACGCGAGACCCATACGTTCGGAGTCTCCGGACTTCTCTACCGCTCGGACCTGCTGCTCTACGACCGCGCGACCCAGAGTCTCTGGTCGCAGATCTCCGCGCGAGCCGTCTCGGGTCCGCGGACCGGTGCCCGCCTCCGGGTCCTCCGGTCGGAGATGACACGATGGGGTGACTGGCGCCGCCGCCACCCGGACACGACGGTCCTTGCAGCCGACACGGGTCACCAACGTCCGTACGGCCGCTCGCCCTATGCCGGTTACGCAGAGTCGCGGAACGTCTACTTCCCGGCGCCGATCGACCCCCGCTACCACCCGAAGATGCCGACGCTCGGGGTCCGAGTTCCGGACGGGCCCGCGCGCGCCTATCCCGCGGTCGAGATCATGCACGCGGGAGGCAAGGTGAAGGAGAAGTTCGAAGGACACGGTGTGTCCGTGGCCTTTGATCCGGACGACGGGGTCTTCCGAGTAGAAGCCCCGCTCGAGCTGGAAGTCGTCGAAGGGTACTGGTTCGCCTGGGCCGCGTTCCATCCCACGACGAGCGTGTTCGCTGCAAGCAACGCCCGAGACACCTCAGGAGCCGACATCCTCTCGGCTCCCTGAACTTCATCCTTGTGGGAGAAGGAGAACTCGAGATGAGATCCAAGCGCTCGTTCCGCCGTGTCTCTCTCGTGGTCACGGCGGTCACCGGAGCCGTCCTGCTTTCCGGCGCCTTCGCTCTCTACGGCGGGCGGGGAGTAGAGGCGGCGTCCCCGCGCTCATCCCCGCAGGCAGCGAGCGCGAGGAACGCTGCCGCAACCCACCCGCGCCATGCGGGTCTTCGTCTGGGTGCCATCGATCTTCGTCTCTCTCCAACCGTACGGTTGACCCATGCGTCAGGTTTCCGACGCAACGCCGAGGGCAGGAGCAGCTCACCCCTTCGCACAGACGGACCCATTGGAGCGGAGGTCGCCGGTCAGCCGACGTTGAAGTACCTGGCCTCGGGGTGGTGGACGACGACAGCGGACGTCGACTGCTCCGGCTCGAGCTGCCAGTTCTCCGTCAGACAAACGCCGATGCGGCTGGGCTCGAGCAGCGTGAAGATCTTCTCCTGATCCTCGAGGTTCGGGCAGGCCGGGTAGCCAAACGAGTACCGGCTCCCTCGGTAGCCCTGTCGGAAGAGGCCCTCGATCGTCGACGCGTCCTCACCACCGATCCCGAGTTCCTGGCGCATCCGCCGGTGCCAGAGCTCCGCGAGGCCCTCCGTGAACTCCACGCCGAAGCCGTGGAGGAGGAGATACTCCCGATAGCGGTTCGACTCGAAGAGCTCTCTTGCAACCTCGCTCACCCGCGGACCCGCGGTGACCAGCAAGAGACCCACGGTATCGCGGTCCTCCCGGAAAAAATCGGAGATGCACAGCCTCCGCCCCCGCGGCTGACGCGGGAACTCGAAGCGGACCCTCTCCTCATCCGACCCGGGGTCGAGCACCACGAGGGCGTCCCCCTCGCTGCGGCAGGGGAAGTAGCCGTACACGACCCTCGGCACGAGGATCTCCTGCTCGATGCACTCCCGCTCGACGCGCGCCCGTTCCGGGCGGGCTTCCTCGTCGACGAGCTTTCGGTACTCCGGACCCTTGAGCTTCCCGGGACGGAACTGCCACTGGGTGCGGAATAGCGCCGTCTCGTTGATGTA
>DAOUZG010000218.1 GCA_030665705.1 Deltaproteobacteria bacterium
TTCCCGGTCATGATAGGAAGATGCTCGATGATTATCCAAAAGTCGCAGAGGATGTCACTCAACTGATATAGCGTAAACCCCAGATAACAGATACTTGCTTCATCATGGTCACCCGACGGAAAGCTCATGGCCGGTGTTCAGAGGTGAGGAAGACAAGTTCGTGCTCGGGGGTGTGTTGGT
This sequence comes from Deltaproteobacteria bacterium, assembly GCA_030665705.1. Lineage (GTDB taxonomy): Bacteria > Myxococcota_A > UBA9160 > SZUA-336 > SZUA-336 > DAOUZG01. The sequence continues at coordinate 181 of DAOUZG010000218.1, forward strand.
CCAGGCATTTCCGGGGTGTGCCGCTACCTAGGCGCGGTAGCGCTTCGAGCGCCTCAACCGCAGAGAGCCCTAGAACATCGCACTCTCTGTGGCGGAGAGGGGGGGATTCGAACCCCCGGAGGGCGTAAGCCCTCAACGGTTTTCGAGACCGCCCCGTTCAACCGCTCCGGCACCTCTCCGGCGAGGACGTTAGCACACGCCGCGCGCGCTTAGCCCACCGGGTGGGAAATACGGGCTAGCAGAGGCGGCGAAGCTGCTGGACCAGGAAGGCAGCCGGGGCGAGTGTGGGCTCGCCCTCGATGCGGTCGACGGTGGAGCCGATCCGCTCGAGCGCGGCACGGCGATCGTGGAGAAACTCCCCAACGCCCGCTTCCCCCCTCAGAAGGGCGGCCACCGTGAGCTGGCGCTGTGCATCGAGCAGCTCGAGTGTGAGCCCTTCAGCGGCGAGACGATCCCAGCCTCCATGCCGGCCCTCCTCATCGAGACGATCGAGCAGATCCGAGACGCGCACGGCTTCTCCGATCCGAACCCATGCGTGCACCACGTTCTCCAGCGTGCGCCCCAGACGCTCGACCAGCGGCAGGACGGGAAGCGCACGCACCACAGCGGGTAGCCACGCGAGCTCCTCGGCCAGGGGAAGCGATAAACCCTCGGCCCGGAACTTCGCCAGCGCCTCGTCGACGCGAGCCCGGGCCGATCCGTTCTCGCAGGCCAGGTGTTCTCTTAGGCTCCGCTGGCCCCGGCGCCAGCCCTCGAGCGCCTCCTCGCTCCACGGGGTTTGTCGCTCGAGTCCGATCAGGGTGCGGGCTGCGCTTCGCACTGCGTCCTCGAGGCGGATCAACGCACCGAGGCGTCCCTTCTCCGGCACCGCCTCCGCTCGAAGGGCCTCTCGGATCCTATCTGCATCGAGGATCCGACCCGCCAGCTGGTAAGCAGCGAGGGTATCGGTTCCATCGATGCCGAGGCCTTCCGAGAGACCGGGTAGCAGGGCCACACCGGCGCGGTCGACGACGCGGTTGACCAGCACCGTCGCCGTGATCTCCCGGCGAAGCGGATGGCTCCGAATCTCCTCCCAGAATCGATCCCGCAGTGCAACGGGGAAGTACTCCTCCAGGAGGTGATCAAAGACCTTCAGGTCGGGAACGACCGACTCGAGCAGGGAGCGCTGCGCGAGCATCTTCGTGTAGCCCAGCAGCACCGCGAGTTCGGGCCGAGTGTAGACGGCGCCGGCACGCGAGGCGACGCGCGCTCGGATCTCCTCGGGGCCCGGAAGCCGCTCGAGTTTCGGATCGAGCCCGCCATGCCGTGCGAGGAACTCGGTTGCGCGCAGAAAGCTCTCCGGCTCTTCGCGTGACCTCTGCTCGTCGAGCGAGAGGCAGAGACTCTGCGAAGCGTTGTTGGAGAGCACCGTTTCTAGAGCTTCAGAGAGGCATTCCGAGAGGATGCGGTTACGCTCGGGACGCGACAGGGTCCCCACCCGGCGGGCTGGCGCGAGCAGGATCTTGAAATTGACCTCGTGGTCGGAGAGTTGGACGCCGCCCGAGTTGTCGATCGCGTCGGTGTTGATCCGTCCACCCGCAAGCGCGAACTCGACGCGGGCCCGGGAGGTGAAGCCGAGGTTGCCGCCCTCTCCGATGACGCGGGCGCGGACCTCCCGTGCGTCCACCCGTACCGAGTCGTTCGCCCGGTCACCGACGTCCGCGTGGGACTCGTCGGTGGCCTTGACGTACGTCCCGATCCCCCCGTTCCACAGGAGATCGACGGACATGCGGAGAATTGCACGGATGAGCTCCTCTCCAGTCAGGGTCTCCTCATCGACTCCGAGCATCTCCTGAACCTGCGGCGAGAGCGGAATCTCCTTGGCATTCCGATCGTAGATTCCGCCCCCGTCGCTGATCTTCGCGGTGTCATAGTCGGACCAGCTGGAGCTTTGCAGGTCGAACAGCCGCTTCCGCGCCTGCCAAGCCTCCTCGGGATGGGGCGCGGGGTCGAGAAAAACGTGAAGGTGGTTGAACGCAGCAAGAAGCTTCGCGCGGCGCGCAAGGAGCATTCCGTTACCGAAGACATCACCCGACATGTCCCCGATCCCTACGACGCTAAAGGGATCCCGCTCGACGTCGAGCCCGAGCTCTTCGAAATGTCGGAGGACGCAGACCCACGCGCCGCGGGCGGTGATCCCCTCGATCTTGTGGTCGTACCCTTCACTCCCGCCGCTCGCGAACGCGTCCCCGAGCCAGAAACCGGCCTGCTCGGCGATACGGTTCGCGACGTCGGAAAACCGCGCCGTTCCCTTGTCCGGCGCGACGACCAGGTACGGATCCGCTCCGTCGTGACAGACGACTCGGTCGGGGAACACGACCTGCCCCTCGGCACGGTTGTCGGTGACCGCGAGGAGTCCCCGGATGAACCGCGCGTACTGACGCTCGACCTCCTCCGCGTCCCGACGGTCCGGTGTGGGTGGGAGGAGAACGAAGCCGCCCTTGGAGCCCACCGGGACGATCAGCCCGTTCTTCACCATCTGGGTCTTCATCAACCCGAGGATCTCGGTACGAAAATCCCCGGGGCGGTCACTCCAGCGCACCCCTCCCCGTGCCACCGGTCCGCCCCTCAGGTGGATTCCGGACATCGCCGCCGAGTGCACGTAGATCTCGGCAAACGGGCGGGGAGCCGGCATTCGGTGGATCCTCGAGGGATCGAGCTTGAGAGCAATGAGTGGCTCCGGCCCGATGGGCGGAGCGAAGTACGACGTGCGTACCGTGCTTTGGACCAGGTTCGCGATCAGGCTGAAGACGCGATCCTCCGCGGTGGTCCGGATCCGAGCCCGGGCTCGCTCGAGGGATTGCAGCGACTCCTGCTCGGCTTCGCCACGCGCACCGGGGAGGTCGGGATCGAACCTTGCCCGAAACAGATCGACGAGCGCGCGGGTTGCGTCCGGGTACGCCGCGAGCACGCCGGAGAGAAATCGCCGGCTTGGAGACGTCCCGATCTGGTGCGCGTAGGCGAGATAGGCACGCAACAAGGAAACCGCGCGCCAATCGAGACCCACCCTGAGGACCAGACAATGGAGCTCGTCGTCGCGGACCTGACCCGAGAGTGTTCGGTGCAGTGCGTCGAGCAGACGGGCGCGACTCTTCGAGTCGAGATCATCTAGGCCGTCGATCCGAACGGTCACGATCCAGAACACGTCGCCCGAGGCGGTCGCGACCTCGGTCAGCGTAGCATCGAGGACCCGTAGGTCGAAGTGGTCGAGTGTGGGGAGGAGATCGGTAAGGTAGGGACGCGTCGGCTGATAGACCTTCAGACGACAAAGATCTCCGCCCTCGACCTGAAGGTCGAGCTGTACCTTGCCGCCGGAGGAGCGAAGACGCTCGAGACCCTCCACATCGTGGACGGCGAGGTTGCCGGGGGTGACGACCTGGTAGGACTCGGGGAACGCGCCTCCGTACTCGTCGACCAGGGCGTAGGCGCGCTCCTCGGGCTCGCGCTCGAGGAGGGCGGCCTCGAGCCCCTCCTCCCACCGTACGACACGCGACTGGATGTCCCACTCGATCTCCTGCAGGGCGTCCAGGTCGATGTCACCGCTCGTGCTGCAGAAGAAATGGATGAGCGCGATCTGATC
>DAOUZG010000258.1 GCA_030665705.1 Deltaproteobacteria bacterium
GCCTACCTCTACACGTCTGACGGGCGGCGGATCCTCGATGCGGCCGGCGGCGCGATTGTCGCCAACATCGGTCACGGCAGGCCCGAAGTGGCCCGTGCGGTGGCCGAGGCCCTGGAGCGGGCGAGCTACGTCGTCCCGCCCTTCGCGACGGAGGACCGCGTGCGCCTGGTCGGGCGGCTCCTGAACGGATGGCTGCCCAAGAGCCTGTCGCGGATGGTCTTTACAAGCGGGGGCTCCGAGTCCAACGACCTCGCGATCCGGGTCGCCCGCCAGCACCACGTGGCGGCAGGACGTCCCGAGCGCCACAAGATCATCGGCCGGGACCTGTCGTACCACGGGACCACACTCTCCACGCTGGCCGTCGGAGGGCACGTGACGCGTCGAAGGGGGTTGGAGCCGCTCCTGCTCCCCTCGCCCCGGATTCCGGCCTGCTACTGCCTCCGCTGTCCGCTCGAGAAGCGATACCCCGACTGCCGGGTTGGATGTGCCACCCGCCTCGATGAGCTCATCCGAGACGAGGGGCCCGAGACGGTGGCCGCGTTCATCGCCGAGCCAATCGGCGGCTCCACGGCGGGTGCCCTGGTTCCTCCCGATGAGTACTGGGCCAAGATTGCCGAGATCTGCCGCGCCTACGGGGTCCTCGTCATCGCGGACGAGGTGATGACCGGGTTCGGCAGGACCGGGCGTCCCTTCGCGGTGAACCACTGGGACTTCGTCCCCGACATCCTGGTGGGGGGCAAGGGACTGGCCGGCGGCTACGCACCGATGGGGGCGGTCTTTGCGACGGAGGAGGTGGTCGCGCCCCTCGCCGAACGTCGGGAGAGTCCGATGTTCTACACGTTCAGCGGACATCCCGCGGCTTGCGCGGCAGCCGACACGGTCCTGGAGATCCTCGAACGCGAAGACCTCGTGGCCCGGGCTGCGCAGACGGGTCGGGTCCTCAAGGACCGGCTCATGAAGCTCGAATCCCACCCCCACGTCGCGCAGGTGCGGGGGCTGGGGCTGCTCCTGGCGGTCGAGCTCGTGCGGGATCGCGGGACACTCGAGCCCTTCCCGGCGGAGGCTCGTGTGGCGACCCGAGTGGTCGGGGCCGGGCTCCATCGCGGGGTCTTCTTCTACCCCGGCGGGAGCGGCCCCGCTCGCGACGTCATCACCCTCGGTCCTCCGTTCATCATTGGGGAGGAGGAGGTGGAGACGATCGTGAGGGTGCTCGAGGAGGCAATCGACGAGGTGACGCGGAAGGCCGCCCAGGGGGCCTGAACCCGCCTCGAGGCCCCCATCAGGCCGGCTTGCGGGCCTCCACGACGGACCAGTACCCCGCAGTCGGCTGGACCCCGATATCCCGAAAGCCCACCCGCTCGAGCATCCGGCCCAGCGTCTCGGCGTCCTGCTGCTGGCCCTCGGTCCAGATCAGCATGTCGAGATCGACCAGTGCGTTGGCCAGGGGGCCGGTCCCGTCGGTCGAGACGAGCTTCTCGTGGACGAGGATGCGCCCGCCTGGGGTCAGACCCTCGAAGAGGCGCCGCAGGAGCCCCTCCCCCGTCTCCAAGGACCAGTCGTGGAGGATTTGGGAGAGCAGCACGGCGTCGAATCCCTTTGGAACCGGATCCCGGAAGATGTCCCCCTCGAGTGCTGTGACCCGGCCTTCGAGCCCCGCCTCCCGGATCACCTCGCGGGCCATCACGCAGACCGTGGAGAGCTCCCAGACCACGCATCGAAGCTCGGGAAACGCGCGCGCCAGGGCGACCGCCAGCACGCCCGAGCCACCTCCAACGTCGAGCAGGCGACGGACGTCCGAAAGGTCGAGCGTCCGGGCGAGGGCGTGAGCCGGCCTCACGCTGATGCTGTTCATCGCCTCCGTGAAGCGGCGCGCCTGCTCGGGATCCTGTGCGTGTCGCTCCCACGGGTCGGCGCCTCCGTACACCGTTGCGCGGTCGTGTTGGAGCGCCTCGAGGATGTCTCGAGGTCTGAGGAAGTGCTCGACCTCGAGATCGATGAGTCCCCCGAGCCACTCGGGCTTCCCCCGGACCAGAAACTCCGAGGCGTCGGCCGCCAGCCGCAGGCGCCCGTCCTGCTCGAGGAGGAGTCCGAGGGCGCGAAGAACCCGCGTGAGGAGCTGGACGGGCCGAGGCCGGAGCCCGAGCCGCTCGGCCAGCTCTTCGGGCGTGAGCGGCTCCCGATCCAGGACATCGAAGACCCCAGCTCGAACCGCCGCGGCGAGGGCCGCGCTCTGACGCGCGGCAATGTACGTGTCGTAGATACGCCGATCGTCAGGGCCGTTGCTGGGTCGCTCACGCGAGCTCACCGCCCCACGAGAGCAGAAGGGCAAGCGCTGCGCAATACTTTCCGGGTTATCGGCGAGGCAAGCTCGCCTGCCCGGCTTCGCGAGGCTCCGCCTCGCTGCGCGCCCGGCTCCCGCCGGGCTTGCCTTTCCGGGTTATCGGCGAGAGGGGGTCGAATGAAGGGGATCGTCCTCGCGGGGGGATCCGGAAGCCGGCTGCATCCTCTGACGCTTGTCGCAAGCAAGCAGCTCCAGCCGATCTACGACAAGCCGATGATCTACTACCCGCTCTCCAGCCTCATGCTGGCGGGCATCCGCGAGATCCTCATCATCTCCACCCCCGCAGACGTGCCGCGCTTCCAGGCGCTCCTGGGAGACGGGAAGCGTTGGGGGATCGGCCTCTCGTACGCGGTTCAGCCGCGACCCGAGGGAATCGCACAGGCCTTCCTGATCGGGGAAGAGTTCATCCGGGGCGACAACGTGACGCTGATCCTCGGGGACAACATCGTGTACGGCCGCATGCGTCTCGACGAGCACGTCGCAAGCTTCCGTGACGGTGCGCTCATCTTCGGCTACCCCGTGAACGACCCGCAGCGCTACGGCGTCGTCGAGTTCGACACGGACGGCCGGGTTCTCTCACTCGAGGAGAAGCCCGCGCGGCCTCGAACCAGCCTCGCGGTTCCCGGGATCTACCTCTACGACCGAGATGTCGTCGAGATCGCACGGGAGCTCAAGCCTTCGGCACGAGGTGAGCTCGAGATCACCGACCTGAACCTGGCCTACCTCGCACGAGGAAAGCTGAGGGGCGAGCGTCTGGGGCGCGGGATCGCCTGGCTCGATACCGGCACGCACGAGAGCCTCCTGGAGGCCGCGAACTTCATTGCCGCCCTCGA
>DAOUZG010000013.1 GCA_030665705.1 Deltaproteobacteria bacterium
CGAGGTGCCCTCGAGCGTCCGGCCGAGGTCGCCTACCTCACCATCGAGGAGCGAATTGCGGCCGTAAACGACCCCGCGGGTCCCTGGGCCCTCCATCTCTCCGAGCGGACCGCGCGAGCCCAAGGGTTCCTCGAGGTCGAGGTCCCCGAGGTGTTCTGGGGACCGCCGCAGGTTACGCCGGTCCGAACCGGCTAGTTTAGGAGACGGCGCCGGCTGCAGCGGATCGTGTTGTATCGGATCGTGTAATGGGGGACTCGCCTTGGCCAGGAAACGAAACGGATCGCAACCGCGCGGGAACGGCCCACTGGAGCTGGCCCTCGTGGACCTCCCGTCCGCCCACCCGTGCTACGGCTGTGCGGCCTGCTGTCGCTACGTCGCCGTGGAGATCGACGCGCCCACCGTCCCCAGGGATTACGACCAGATCCACTGGTACCTCACCCACCGCGATGTCTCGGTCTACATCGACTGGGAGGGCGACTGGTACGTCGAGTTCACAACCCGGTGCGAGCACCTAACTGAGGCCGCTGCCTGCGGGATCTACCGTGAACGACCCGAGCTCTGCTCCGACTTCTCCGCGGAGACCTGTGAGAAAACGACGGGGGAGCCGGCCCACCGCGTGCTCCTTACGTCTCCCGCCCAGTTCCTCGAGTGGTTTCAGGTCAAGCGCCCGCGATCCTTCGAGCGCTACATGAACTTTCGCCGAGCTCTGCTCGAGAAGCGTGGGCAAGAGTCGAAGGGTCGAAGCCGTAGCCCTCGTGGAGGGCATTCAGGGGCAGGGGTCCGCGGGCGGGCGGGCGTTCAGTCCTCGACCTCGATCTGAAGGCGCTTCTTGGCCGCCTCGGCCCGCCTCGTCGCCTCCTTGCGCTCCTGTTCAATCTCCACGCGGAGCTCACGCCGAAGCTGCTCGTCACGCTCCTCCTCGATCTCCAGGCGACGGCGCTGCAGGTCCATGAGTTGGTTCTCGAGCAGTCGGTTCCGTTGGCTGATGAGGCGGGGGCTGAGCGCCTGGATCGAGGCGTCCGGAAGGAACCGAAGGTTGAGCGTCCGACGCGCCTCGCTCCCGTCCCTCGCGCGTGCGAACACCTCGAGCTTGTTGGTTCCTTCGCGCATCGGCACCAGCGCCGAGAATGAGCCGTCGGCATTCTGGATGCGGTAGGCCGCTGAGCTCCCGGTGGTCTGATTGCGGATTTCGAGGCGTTCAATCTCCGCGAAGCTGACCTCCTCGAAGATGGCTCGGAGGTCTTGCGGGCTGCGCACCGGTGTGAAGATGCCGCCCGTGACCCGCGCCATCTCCACCACGGAGATGGGCTCGTCGAGTGCATCCTCCCCGATGGCGAACGTATCGATCCGGATATTCGCCCGCCTGGCCCGCTTGGCCCGGTCGATCGCGGCTCGGGCGTTGAGTCGGCGGCTCTGCTCGAAGGGAAGCGTGGGAAAGCCGTCGGTGAGAAAGAGGATGATTCTGCGAGATCCCTCACGTCGTTCGCTGAACGCGCTCTCGGTTCCGAGCAGCTCGACGATCGCCGTGTTGATGCCGGAGACCATGTTCGTCATGCCCGCCGGTCCACGCTCGCGCACCCGCGCGAGGCCACGCCGCACCCTGTCGTGATCCGTGGTGAGGGGGACCTCGGTGTAGGCGTCGGGCGTCATGGGGTCGGTATCGCCCGAGAAGACCACCACACCGACACGCGTGGTCCGGGCGTCGAGCTGGTCCAGCAGTGCCTCGGCGGCTGCGATCTCCGCAGCCAAGACGGTGTCGTCATTGTCCGTGAGCGGGAACGGGAGCACCCGCCCGAGAGCCGACAGCCAGGGCGAGCCCCGTGGCCGGCCGATCTCCCCATCTCCGTCGATGTCCGCGCCCGAGGGTCCCGATGTGCTCTCGGAGGTGTCGATCACGAAGACGATGTCGAACGTCTGATACTCGCCGTACAGGGCGATCGCCCTTCCGGCCAGGAAGGCCATCCCTCCCGGGTCCCCGATGACGGCTCCCGGCTCCGGGGTATCGATCGAGAGCTCGAGCCGCGCGCGACCGTCGCCGGAGGGCCCCGGCTCGGCCTGTGGAGCCTCCGCGCCCGCGGTGAGCATCGCCGCTCCTAGGACCGCCGCCAGCAGACCGGCTCCTCTCACCGCGGCTCTTCCTCCGCGTGCGGGGCCGCTCCCGAGGTGCGTGCCGCCTTCTCGACCGCACTCGCCACCGCCTCATGCACGGCGAGGTCCAAAAGAGGGGGCACGATCTCGCCCGGCTCTGCGAACTGAGCGATTGTCCGGGCCGCTGCGATCTTCATGGGGTCGTTGATCTCTCGGGCCCGAGCGTCCAACGCGCCTCGGAAAATCCCGGGGAACCCGAGCGCGTTGTTGACGAAGCGGCCATCGACCGCGAATCGAGCGCCCGCCTCGAGCGCAACCTGGGGCCGGATCTCGGGGTTGGGGTTCGACAGCGCCAATACGATCTGTCGCTCGCGCACGAGGTTCGCCGGGATCAGTCCCGGGACGCCGGTCGTTGCGACGATCACGTCGCCCTCCCGCATCACGCCGGCGAGATCCATCGGCTCCCCGCCGCTCTTCTCGAATCGGCGCATGGCCTCCTGGTTGATGTCTGTCCCCACGAGGTGCTTGACCCCGAACGACTGTAGAAGCCTGCCGATCCCGGTGCCCGCCGCGCCGAGCCCGATGAGTCCCACCGTGAGATGCTTGAGCCGTTCCCCTGTCTCCTCGGTCGCGTTCAGAAGGGCCGCGAGTACCACGACCGCGGTCCCGTGTTGATCGTCGTGCATCACCGGGATCGGGAGCTCCCGGTCGAGTCGCTCCTCGATCTCGAAGCACTCCGGTGCCGCGACGTCCTCGATCTTGATCGCTCCGAACGACGGGGAGATCTGAATGACCGTTTCCGCGAACGTCCGGGCCTCCCGCGTCGGGATCAGGATCGGGATCCCCGAGAGCCCCACCAGACGGTCCAGCAGCACGGCCTTCCCCTCCATTACGGGGAGGCCCGCATGCACACCGATGTTGCCGAGTCCGAGGATCGCGGTTCCGTTGGTCACGATCGCGACCGTCCGTCCGAGCGCCGTGTAATCCCAGACCGCCTCGGGGTGCGCGACGATCTCGTTACACACCGCTGCAACCCCGGGTGTGTAGACCTTGCGGAGGTCCCCGATGGTTTCGAGCGGAACCGTGGTGCGGGTTCGGATCTTGCCTCCCCGATGCAGCTCGAGAACCGGATCCAGCACCGCCTGGACAACGATTCCTTCGAGCTTCTCGACCCTTTTCAGGATGGCCTCGAGCTGTTGGTCGCTATCGAGGTAAAGCTCGAGATCCCGCACGAAGTAGCCGCCGCTCGCGCGTACACGGACGATTTCACCGATCCGGACGCCCTCGTCGCCGAGCGCCATCGCGAGCCGTCCCAGGTAGCCCGGCTCGTCGCGGATCATCGCACGGAGGATTCGGACTCTCTTCTCGCTTCCGCTTTCACTTCTCACGGGACGGGGATCTCCTCCGGCCCCCCAAAGCCAGAAGCTAGAGGAGAGTCGGAGAGGCTGCTACGGTGCCTCCGACGAGGAGAGGCATGGGTCGACCCGAACGTCACAAGGGTCAGCGAAAGCCGTTCGAGACAGACGCGGGGAGCGTTCTTCGTGCGGTTCTCGGCGTGCCGGCGCACTTGGGGTTGCCCCGATGGGCGAGCCGCCTCCTGCCGGCTGCCGACGCCGACCCGCCCGCGGCAGGCGAGCGACCTCTCTCTCAAGTTGTCTTCGGGGTCATCGACCTGGAGACCACCGGGCTGTCGGCGACGACCTGCGAGATCCTCGAGATCGGGCTCGTCGTGCTGCGCCACGGCCTCAGCGTGCGCCGCTTCGAGACCCTCGTTCGGACCGACCGGACGATCCCGACCATTATCTCGTCGCTCACGGGGATCCGGGAGCAGGATCTGCTCGGAGCCCCGACCGAGGTGGATGCACTCACGCGGCTCCAGGATGTCCTCGAAGAGGAACGGGTCGAGACGCTGGTGGCGCACAATGCGCGGTTTGACCGTTCCTTTCTTGATGCTGCGTGGGAGCGGCACCTGCTCTCTCCCCCGCTGCCCCCGTTTCTCTGTACGCTCCGGCTTGCGCGGCGGCTCATCCCGGCTCGCCGTTACAGCCTGGACGATCTCGCGGACCAACTGGGGCTGCTTCCCAGGCCTCGGCACCGGGCCCTCGGGGATGCCGAGATCACCGGCGATCTGTTCCGCGAGATCCTGCGACAGGCCGTGGGACGTCGGGTTGCGAGCCTCGAGGCGCTCGAGTCCCTACAATCCACACGTGGGTCCTTCTCGATGAAAAATCGACCGGGTTCGGTCGACGGGGCAGGGCCGATCGGGTAATTTCGACAGTTCCCCGACGGTGAATTCATGCGGATCGGAGCGGCGCTCGGCCTCGGCATTCTGATCGCAGCCAGCGGTATACAAGGCGGCGAAAGCCCCGACCCGCAGCCTGCGGTCGTTGTCGTGGATGCGGGCCACGGAGGCGCGGACTATGGGGCACGCGGCCTGGACGATCTGCTGGAGAAAGACGTTACGCTCGACGTCGCGCAGCACCTCGGGTGGGCCCTGGAGCGGGCGGGCTACACCGTGGTGTATACGCGGGGCAGCGACCGGTTCGTCTCTCTCGTGGAGCGCACCGAGATCGCAAACCGCGCAGAGGGCAGCCTCTTTGTCTCCCTACACGGCAACGCGTCGTCAGATCCGGAGGTGGGCGGGATCGAGACCTACTTTCTATCGAAGGACGCGACCGACGAGGAGGCGCTGCGACTCGCGGAGGTGGAGAACGCCTACCTGCAGGAGAGCCGGGTCTTCCCCGGTAGCGAGTCGATCGTAGGAAACATTCTGCAGGACCTGGTGTGGACCGCGCACCTGGAGCGGTCGAGCCGGCTCGCGTCGGAGATCCAGCGTCGGTTGGCGCGGCTTCCCGGTCCGAGCCGCGGGGTGAGGCAGGCGCCCTTCGTGGTACTAATGGGGGTGAACATGCCCGCAGTCCTAGTGGAGATCGGGTTCCTCACCCACCCGGTCGAGGGACGGCGCCTGAGGGAGAAACCCTACCTGCGTGCGATCGCTACGGCGCTGGGAGAGGCGGTGCGAGCCTACCAGGAGAAGGAAGAGGAGGGACCTCGATGAACCGCACGGACGGCCGTGTCCTGGACCAGCTTCGACCGGTACAAATCGAGCTCGGCTTCGTGGAGAATCCCACGGGCTCGGCGCTCATCCGCATGGGACGCACGATCGTGCTGTGTACCGTGCACGTTTCCGAACCCGTCCCCGCGTTTCTACGCGGGACGGGGCGGGGCTGGGTGACAGCGGAATACTCCCTCCTTCCCGGATCGACCGACACGCGGACCGAGCGCGAAGCCGCACGCGGAAGGCCTTCCGGACGCACCCAGGAGATTCAGCGCCTGATCGGCCGTTCGCTCCGTGCGGTCACCGATATGGAGGCCATGGGTGAGCGATGTCTCTGGGTGGACTGCGACGTGCTCCAGGCGGACGGCGGAACGCGCACCGCAGCGGTCACGGGGGGCTACGTCGCACTCGCCGTTGCCTGTCGGCGTCTCGTCGATCGGGGGATGCTCCGGGCCAACCCCCTCCGAGATTCGATCGGCGCGGTGTCGGTCGGGATCGTGGACGGGGAGGCGCTCCTCGACCTCGGGTACGACGAGGATGCGCGCGCCGAGGTCGACTTCAACGTCGTGACGACCGGTCGCGGACGCCTCGTCGAGGTGCAGGGGACCGGCGAGGGGGGGACGTTCGACCGCAAGGACCTCGACCGGATGCTCGATCTCGGCCAGAAAGGGATCGCGGAGCTCACGCGTGTCCAGGCCGAGGTCTTGGGCGAGTGACTCGACTGCTGTTGGCGACCCGCAACGCCGGGAAGCTCCGTGAGCTCGAACAACTGCTCGGGGAGGCCGGGCTCGAGGGGGTGGTGGTCGAGACTCTTTCAGGGCACGCGGAGGTCGGCGAGGTGGAGGAGACGGGCGAAACCTTCGACGAGAACGCGCACCTAAAGGCCGCGCAGGTGGCGCGTGCGACGGGCCTTTGGACGTTGGCTGAGGACTCGGGGCTCGAGGTGGAAGCGTTGGGGGGAGCGCCCGGTGTCTTGTCGGCCCGATACGCGGGCCGCCACGGTGACAACCTGGCGAACAACGAGCGTCTCCTCCGCGAGCTCGAGGGTGTAACAGATCGGCAGGCGCGCTTCGTGTGTGTGGCAGCACTTGCTCGCCCGGACGGACAGATCGTCGCGACCGAACGCGGCGTCTGCCGAGGCTCGATTGTGGAGAAGCCGCGTGGAGCGAGAGGCTTCGGCTACGACCCCTGTTTTCTGCCCGAAGAGAAAGATCTCACCATGGCGGAATTATCGCCTGGGGAAAAGGGCGCCATCAGTCACCGAGGACGAGCCTTGCGTGCGCTGATTCCCGCCCTCGAGCGTCTTTCGGGTGAGCAGCCAACGCCGGGTCGACGGCCCTCCTAGCGGGAGTACACTTGCCGCCTGGCAGAGTTCTCTGCGAATTCCGGGGCGTGGCGCAGTCTGGTAGCGCACTAGCTTTGGGAGCTAGTGGTCGCCGGTTCGAGTCCGGCCGCCCCGACCACACCTCTCGCTACACGGCCCCATTCGAAGCGGAGAAGCTCGCGCGAAGCGGAGAAGCTCGCGCGAAGCGGATGAGCTCCCGCTAATTGCCACTGATTTCAAGGTGTTACGTCGGAGGACCGAGTTCGGGCGTCTCCGGGTGTCAGACGCTCCCGGGCTCGGTTCCGTTGCTCGCTCCTGCTCGGCGTGGCAAAATGAAACACTTTCGAAATAGGCAGGGAGGGGAACCATGGCACGCCTTCGCGCGATTCTGGAGGCCCGTAACCCGGTCGTCCATCTATTCGACCCGGATCAGACCGTTGCGCAAGCGGTTGCAGAGATGGCCCGCTACGAGATCGGGGTCGTCCCCGTCGTGGAGAAGGGGCGCCTTGTGGGCATTTTCAGTGAGCGGGACCTCGTTCGGCGGGTCATGGCTGCGGGACGCTCGCTCGAGACAACCCGAGTGCGCGAGGTGATGACCCCGAACCCGGTCACGGCGAGTCCGGACGAGGATCGGCAGTCTGCGATGGTCAAAATGCAGGATCTCGGCTGCCGCCATCTGCCGATTGTCGTGGACGACGCCGTAATCGACATGCTCTCGATGCGGGACCTTCTCTTCGTCGAGCTCGAGGCTCGTGAACAGGAGATCCAGGCGCTTCGGGGCTACATCCAGGGGGTCTACTGACCTGTAGGGGGCTCACCTCGGCTGGGTGAAGAGGTGCCCCTTATCCCTTGATTTCTTGGGCCTGGAAGCCATACGCTATGGACCTCACCATCTCTTGGCCTTGGGGCCTTGGCCCCGATCGAGCCCCGACGAGCAATCGCCGGGGCTCCTCTATTCTGGCGAAAACTCGGGTGCCGAATCCTTCCGGTGCGCCTGCGGACCCCCCGGCCCTCGGCTAACCTCGCTCCGTGTCGTTCCGCGTGGCTCTTGGCCAGATCAACACCACAATCGGGGATTTCAATGGGAACCTCTTGCGCATGCGCAGCGTGGTTGCCCGGGCGGGTGCGGCCGGCGCGCACCTCGTTCTCTTCCCCGAGCTCGCCCTTTCGGGATATCCGCCGATGGACCTACTCGAGCGTCCGACGTTCCTGCGTGATCAGGAGCGGGTTTTGCGTGAGCTTGCGGCCGAGTCTCGCGACATCGCCGTCGTCACCGGCGCGGTCGTTCCGGCCTCCGAGGGGCGGCGTAAGTCGATTGCCAATGCCGCCGTTGCCCTCGAGGGAGGCGAGATCGTTCACATCCAGTCGAAGACCCTGCTCCCTTCCTACGACGTGTTCGACGAATCGCGCTACTTCCAGCCTGCCGACGAGCGCAGGCCCTGGAGCTTCCGCGGGCACCGCGTCGGACTCACGATCTGCGAGGACGTCTGGAACTCGGAGTTCCGGGGGACCTCCCATCCTTATCCGGTCGACCCGGTTGAGGAGTGTGTGCGCGCCGGGGCCGACATCATCCTCACCGTGTCGGCTTCACCTTGGGAGCAGGAAAAGATCGAGCTTCGCGAGTCGATCGTTCGCAACGCAGCCGACCGGCACCACGTACCCTTTGTCTTCTGCAACCTCGTTGGCGGGAACGACGAGCTCATCTTCGACGGGGCGAGCTTCGTCACGGACCGAGTCGGTCGCGTAATCTCCCGGCTGGCGCGCTTCGCGGAGGACCTCCAGATCGTCGATCCGTTCGAGGACGATCGGCCAGCGGTCGGCCCGCTCGAGTCCGACGTGGAGCTCCTCGAGCGCGCGCTGGTCCTCGGAATTCGCGACTACCTTCACAAGCTCGGGCTCGAGCGGGTCGTCGTGGGCCTCTCGGGCGGGGTGGATTCGGCGGTGACCGCCTATCTTGCGACGCTCGCGTTGGGGCCCGAAAACGTCGTCGCCGTCTTGATGCCCGGGCCGTTTTCGTCGGAGCACAGCGTGACCGACGCGCGCGCCCTGGCCGAGAACCTCGGGATCGAGCCCCGGCTCGTTCGAATCGACTCCATCTACAAGACGTTCCTGGAATCCTACCGGGAGCTGTTCGGGGCGTCGGAGAGCTACGGCGTCACCCAGGAGAATCTTCAGGCCCGCATTCGGGGCACGTTGCTCATGTCCATCAGCAACCACGAGGGACGGATCGTGCTGGCGACCGGGAACAAGAGCGAGCTCTCGGTCGGCTACACGACGCTCTACGGGGACCTCCTCGGAGGTCTCGCGGTGGTTGCCGACGTCTACAAGCGGGACGTCTACCGCCTGGCCCGGAACGCGAACCGAGATGCCGAGACGATTCCAGAGCGTATTCTCGAAAAGCCCCCGTCCGCTGAGCTTGCACCGGGGCAGCAGGACACCGACACGCTTCCGCCTTACGAGGTTCTCGATCACATCTTGGCGCAGGTCATCGAGCGCGGGCTTCCGGCCGATGAGATCCAGCCCCCCGGGGGATCCGATCAGAAGACGGTGCAGTGGGTTCTCGATCAGATCGATCGCAACGAGTACAAGCGGCGACAGGCGCCGACCGTGCTCCGCGTGAGTCCGAAAGCCTTTGGAACCGGACGGCGCGTTCCGATCGTGCATCGCAGCGGCTGGGGCCGTTAGCGTAGGGGTGGCGGTGAAGGGGGGGTGGCGACGGCGCCCGGGAAGGGCGGGGGCCGCGATGGTCCTGATCCTCTCGGTTCTCGCGCTCGCCTGTGTGCGGCCTCCGGCGCTCCCGGAAGCCTCCGATCCGATGCAGGACCTCAAGGACCTGGCGAGCACGCTCCGGGGGCTTCCCTTTCTGGAGCCCGTCCGCGTGGAATGGATCGGGAGCGAGCAGATTCCCGAGATCGCACGGACCGAGGTCGAAGAGGTCTTCGACCCGGAGTACGTGACGGCCTACCGGGACGCCTACGCTGCGCTCGGGCTGCTGCCGGCAGATATCGACCTGTTGGAGACGGTTCTGGCGCTCCAGGAGGAGCAGCTCGTGGGCCTCTACAGCGTTGCCCGGAAGACGCTGTACGTGGTCGTCAAGCGTCCGGGGGAACAGGGCCCGCCCATGATCATCGTGCACGAGTTGGTCCACGCGCTTCAGCATCAGCACTTCGCGCGTACGGTCGTGATTCTCCAGGGGCTCCAGCACAACGACGATGTCGTCTCCGCTCTCAGCGCAGCCGTGGAAGGGGATGCCTCGCTGACGATGCTCGCAGTGGACGAGAACTTCGCTGCCGACCGGAGCGTCGAGACGGCGGAGCAGTTCCGCAATGCGATGCTCGTGGACCTCGAGTTCCCCACCGGAGTACTCGCCGAGGTCCCCCGTCTCCTGCGCATCTCTCTTATCGCACCGTATGCCTACGGAGTCGTGCTTGCTGCGGAGCGCTTCACGGAAGAGGGGACCGCCGGACTCGACGCCCTAATTGGGGACCCACCGCTGTCGACCGTCCCGTTCCTCTTTCCCGGCGCGGAGGAATCGGTCGACTTCGTGCGGCTCCCCCTCTCCTGGATCGAATCCGAGGTGGAGCCCCTGGGCTGCGAACTCGGTCACCACAACGTCGCCGGCGCTCTCACGCTTCGGGTCTTCTTCGAGGAGTTCGCGCCCGGCTTGGACGGAGACCCATTTCTTCGGGCCTGGCGTGGGGACCGGTTCCTCCACCTGCGCTGCCCCCAGGGGTCGCGCGTGATCTGGCTGCTGCGCTGGAAGGACGGTAAGGCCGCTCGAAGCTTCGCCGAAGCCTACCGGGGATCTAGCCGGCTGGTCGCCGAGCGTGCCGATCTTCCCGCCGTCCCGGAGGTAGTCGTAGCAGGCGTCTCGACGGTGGTCGTCTCTCCGTCGCTGCGCCCTCTGGTGCCGGAGCTGATCGAACGGGCAGAGATCCGTCCGTACGCGTCGTTCTCCCGCTGGGTGGAGGAGGGCTGCTTCCCGGAGGCCGGTTGCCCCGAAGCGGAACCCTCTCCGGCCTTCGCTATCCTCCGAGAGGACGCCCCCGTAGCTCAGCTGGATAGAGCGGGAGACTTCTAATCTCCAGGTCCCAGGTTCGAGCCCTGGCGGGGGTGCCAGCCGGTCCTCTCTTCCCCCCAACCCTTCTCCGGACCGGCGGCGCGAGCCTCGCGCAACAGTTCACTTCCTCGGCGGCTTCTTCGCGGTCCTTGCCCTCCCTTTACTCCCGCCGTAAGTCGCTCGCAGGTACGCCACGATCTCGCGGGACTCGAACATCTCCGTTCCGCTGTTCGGGTCGACGAGATAGGGCACCATCATCCTGCCCGATCGCTCGATGAACGCCTCACGCCCCGGACTCCCCTTCGCCACGTTGTGGAGCAGGTACGGGATCTCGAGACTGCAGAGGACCTCCCGCGCGATCCGGCAGAAGGGCGACGCCTCGAAGCTATACAGCTCCAACGGTTTCTTCGGCGCCGTGGACGGCTCGTAAAACGTGCCCTGCATGAGCCGCATCACCGACGCTAGCCCCGCCGTGACGTCCGTGAGCAGCCCTGCCGAGAGGAGGAACGGGATCCTGCCGTCGCCGTAGGTGTCGAACAGGTACCGCACGATATCGTCGGACTCGTACATCTCCTTTCCGGTGTTCGGGTCTGCGAGATAGGGGAACTGGACCTTCCCGCCCCGTTTCATCACCTCCTTGCGGAAGCGCGGCCCCTTCTTGGGGCAGGGATAGATCATGGCTGTTAGATCCAGAATCGAGAGTGCCTCTCGCACCTTGCGGCAATAGGGACAGCCTTCGAAATCGAAAAGCTCCAGCGGCCTCTTGGGACAATCCTCTACGTTCCCCACCCTTGACCCCAAGGCGAGCCGAGAGAGGGTCGCCGTGGCGGACGTTGCGACATCAAGCACGCGGTTCATGACATCTTCCTCCAAGGGTGCCCTGCATTCATTTCAAGCAGGTCTTTCATTCGTACCCCCGTCCATCGGGGCGATCCTACCCGATCCCGGGGCGGCGGATCCGAAGGGGAAAGCGTCTGAGCCCTGCCCGCGCTGGCAGTGCTTCACGCTGGCAGTGCTTCAGACACGGGTATCTGCGAATCCTCGAGCCGCTGACGGGCGGAAATCTTGGTGCGGCTCTCCGACCGCCTCTTGCATCTCGAACAGCAATGCCATGATACGCTCGCCGAGTTTGCGGCGTATGTCTTCGCACTCCTCCCGCGACGCCCCAGCGGGCACGAATATCGGCTGACCGTAGCCGAAGCAGATGCGCGAGAAGGGTAGCGGCACGAGTGTGCGATCCCAATTGCGCGCAAGAACCTTCCGGCTCATCCAGAAGGCACACGGTACGAGCGGTCGGCCCGTTTCTCGGGCCAACAAGACGATCCCAATCTTTGGCTCGCCATAAGGTCCGCGCGGGGCATCGCAGACCAGTCCCCCGGACGCGATGCCTTCCCGGAGGAATGGGATCATCTCCTGGAGGGCTTCCTTGCCTCCTCGCGAGCTCGAACCCCGTATGGGTCGGAATCCGAATCGACGAAGGATCGCGCTCACCAGCTCGCCGTCGCGACTACGGCTGGCCATAATGACGCCGTTCCGATCGCGAAAATGGTGAATGAAATAAATCAATCCCTGGTGAAATGAGACGAAGATCGTTGTCTCGCCTCGAAGTCTGCAACCGTCGTGCTCCTCGTGGAATACCCGCTTGCTGGAGGTCCAGCCTGCGAGTCTCAGATACCAGTCGAGGAGGAGCGGAACGAGCCAGAGCAGAATGCGGAAGCCAAGCGAGGTTGAGATCTGGCCACTGGAGGTCAGGGGTTCGAAAGAACGGGTCTTCAAGGCAAGCTGATTCCTTTGTGCCTCGCTGAGAAGCGTCTGGAGTTGACCCCCCTCCGCTGCGGTGGTTTCCAGTCTAGCTCTAACGACCCGCTCAACCGGACGTCCCCGAAACCGACACCCTGCACCACGGTCCAGCCAGCCCCGGCCGCCCGCTCGAGCCGGTCCCGCGCGCTGCCGCACCTCCCCCAGCCGACAAGGCGTCCGTCCTTCTCTCAGGCGGGGCCTATGACCCGGATTCTCTGCTGCATCACGCGATCAATGATACCGAAGTCCTTCGCCTCTTCGGGAGACATGAAGTAGTCGCGCTCCGTGCTCTTCTCGATCTCTTCCATCGGTCGGCCCGTGTGACACGCGAGGATTTCGTTCAGGTTTCGGCAGAGCGCCAGGATCTCTTCCGCCTGGATGTGGATATCCGTCGCCTGTCCTTGGGCCCCACTGTGGAATTCATGAATCATGATCCGCGCGTTCGGGAGTGCCAATCGCTTCCCTGCAGCCCCGGCCGCGAGTAGTATGGCTCCCATCCCCTGAGCCTGCCCGACACAAATCGTCTCGAGATCGGGGTGGACATACTGCATCGCGTCGTAGATCCCGAGCCCCGCCGTGACCTCCCCTCCGGACGTGTTGATATACAGGTGGATGGGCTTCTCCGGGTCTTCGGCCTCGAGAAAAAGAAGCTGTGCGATCACCAAGTTCGCCACGTCGTCAGAAATCGGACTTCCCAGGAAGATGATCCTTTCCTTGAGCAAGCGGGAGTAAATATCATAGGCACGTTCGCCGTGCGCCGACTCCTCGATCACGGTCGGAATCAGCATGTCTTTGCAGTCCATCCGCGGGGCCGCCCAACCTCCTCCGCAGTGGGTTCTGAGGAGGATGGATCCCTCGGGGCCATTGAACACCCTCCCACGACCAGGATCACCCAGACGCCAGAACTGAATCGCCCGCTCAGAGCGGCCTCCCCGGGTGCCGTGCTGCCAACCAGGGCTCGCCACGACGGGCTTTCCTAGGATAGCGGTACCGCAAGGGAATGCAGCCTTGTCAAGGCGACCGACGTGGCGGTCGCCGACACCCCGGGCAATTTCCTGAGGCAGCGGGTGCTTCCACGACCGTTGCCTCACTGGTGCCTGACCACCCTCCGGGACAAGCCGATCGAGATCGATCCGAAGGTGATCAGCCACGGCCGCTTCGTCACCTCCCAGTGGGTGCAGGTCGCCCTGCTCCGGCAACTCTCGCGGCAGATTCGTCAGCGGATCCGGCGCCCTCCGTTGAGCGCAGCGTCTTGGGCTACCGCGAGCGCGCGTCGGGCTCGTGCGGTTGGCGACTCGTTGCTGAAGGGGAAGTCGCCTTGTACCCTCGTCTCCAGGGGCCGAAGTCGAGTGGCTCCGAGCCTCACCGAAGAGGAGGGATTATGCGCACGAGAGGCATTCCGCTGCTGGTCGGTCTGCTCGTCTTTTCCACCGGCTGCGTCCGCATCGGCCCGGGCCACGCCGGGTTGCTCTGGAAGTGGTTTGGGGGAACACAGCAGGACGTCTACGGGGAGGGGGTCCACATCGTTGCGCCCTGGAATCGGATGTACGTCTACGATATCCGCACCCAGGATCGGAAGGAAGACCTTCACATTCTCACGAACAACGGGCTTTCCGTCGCGCTCGAAGCTTCCATCCGGTTTCGCCCGCAGCGCGCGGAGCTTCCGGCGCTGCACATCGAGATCGGTCCGCGGTACTTCGACGTGATTCTCGCGCCCGTCATCCTCGCCGAGGCGCGGAAGGTCGGAAGCCGCTACACGCCGGAGGAGATCTACTCCACCAAGCGCGAAGTCGTCGAGCAGGAGATCTTCGACTCGGTCCAGCAGGCGCTCACCGGGAAGCACGTTTTCCTCGATGCGATCCTCGTTCGAAACGTTGCCCTGCCCGACACCATCCGACGCGCAATCAGCGAGAAGCTCGAAGAGGAGCAGAAAGCTCTGAAGATGAAGTTCACGCTCAACCGGGAGCGGAAGGAGGCAGAGCGCAAGCGCATCGAGGCGCAGGGGATCGCTGACTTTCAGAAGGTCGTGAGCACCGGAATCAGTGCGGCGCTGCTCCAGTGGAAGGGGATCGAGGCGACGGAGAAGCTGGCGAGTAGCGCCAATGCGAAGGTGATCGTCATCGGCTCCGGAAAGGACGGGCTGCCGCTGATCCTGGGGGGGCAGTAGGTCACTAGGCGCGGCCGTGCGGGCGGGTGTGAGGGAGCGACCGGGGGATCCGAGGCAGCCGCCAGGGTGTCCGTTCCAGCTGCGCCCGGTAAGATAGTTCGGCCGTGGGTGAGTCAACCGTCGTCCGAAAGACCGGCCGGAAAACTTCCGGGTATCTCGGCCGTCCGCTCAGGCGGTCCCTAACGGGGATACTGGGGATACTCATCTTCTT
>DAOUZG010000314.1 GCA_030665705.1 Deltaproteobacteria bacterium
CGGCCCGGCTCCACGCGATCTACGGAATCCTCTTGATCGTCAGGGTCGTCCTGTGAAGATCGAAGCGATCCACGTCGAGGCGGTGGGGTACCGCCTGCGCAGTCCGATCGAGACCTCCCTATGCCCTCTGAGCCACCGCAACGGACTGCGCGTGGTTGCGCGCGACGCCTCCGGGATCGTCGGAGTGGGCGAGGCACTTCCGCTACCCACTTCGGGAACCGAGGAGCTGGCCTGCACGGCCGAGCGCCTGGAGTCGATCGGGTCCAAACTCCCAGGCTGCTCGGGAACGCTCGATGAGCTTCTCGATCGCGTGGACGCCGGTCTGCTCGATGCGCCTTCGGCACGCTTCGCCCTCGACACGGCACTGCACGACTTGGAGGCGCGGCGGCTCGAGATCCCGGTCCTGCGTCTGCTCGGTGAGCCGGTGGGACGGTCGGTGCCGGTGAACGCGGTTCTCGGCGCGCAACCGATCGACAGGACCATCGCGGAAGCGAGACAGGCGACCGCGCGGGGCCACACGACGCTCAAGCTGAAGGTCGGGTCGGCAGAGCCTCGCGAGGATACGGCGAGGATTGCCGCACTCCGGCGGGTCCTCGGGCCTCACCCGCGTGTGCGTATCGATGCGAACGGGGCGTGGCAACCCGAAATCGCGCTCGAGTTCCTCGAGTCGGTGAAAGAGTTCGACCTCGAGCTCGTCGAGCAGCCGGTCCCGGCCGACGATCTCGAGGGTCTTTCGTGGGTCGCGGCTCGATCGCCGATTCCGGTTGCCGTCGACGAGGGACTCGCGGTTCCCCGAATCCGCGAGGCGGTGTTGGCGCAGGGAATCGGCTCGGTCGTCGTCATCAAGCCGATGGTTGCGGGGGGGCTGCGAGCAAGCTCACGCCTCGCCCGCGCTGCGCGCGAGAAGCGACTCCGTGTCCTGGTGACGACCACCTTCGAGGGACCCGTGGGAACGGCGGCTGCGCTTCACCTCGCGGCGGTCTTCGGGGATCCGGGGCTCGCGCACGGGCTTGCGTCGGCCGATGTGGTCGACACCGCGTTTCCCCGCTCGTTGATTCCACGGGGGGGAGAGCTCCGCTCGCCTACGGACGCAGGGCTGGGGCCTTGAGCGGGAGAGAGAAGATGGATCCACCCGGCTCCTGGCTCTTGCAACAGGCCCAACTCCGACCGGACCACCCTGCGGTTGTCTGGGGCGGGGGGGGCACCTCGTACTCCGAGCTGGCCGCCCGGGTCGACGCGCTCGCGGCCCGGCTGCGGGGCACGGGCGTTGCTGCGGGCGATCGGGTCGCCGTCCTGATGCGAAACGATCTGCTCTACGTCGAGATCATTCACGCCCTCATCGAGCTCGAGGCCGTGCTGGTCCCCTTCAACGTTCGCCTGGCTTCTCCCGAGATCAAAACTCTCGTCGACGATGCGGAGCCCCGGCTACTGATCTATGGCGATGGCCTGGCACCTCTAGGACAGGACGTCTCGAAGAGCAGTCGAGCGGTCCGGGTCGTTTCCGCCGATGAGCTTCGAGCACTCCCTCGCAAGCCGGCTCGGCCGCTCCCGCGTCTCCGCCTCGACCGAGACCAGACGATGGTGTTCACGTCGGGGACGACGGAGCGCCCCAAGGGTGCACGCCTGACCTTTGCGAACCAGCTCGCGAGCGCGAAGGCCTCCGCCGAGCGGCTGGGCGTCGATCCCCGGGATCGATGGCTCGCGTGTCTTCCCCTCTACCACGTCGGGGGCCTCGCCATCGTCCTGCGCTCCGCGATCTACGGTACGACCGTGGTTCTGGCGGAACGGTTCGACGAGAGGGCGATCGCCGGCTCGCTCGAGCGAGACGGCGTCACGATCGTCTCTCTCGTCCCCACCATGCTGACACGCCTCCTCGACGTTCTACCCCACGGGCGCGTTCCCGAGACACTGCGCTGTGTTCTTCTCGGGGGAGGTCCGATTCCCGATGGTCTCCTCGAACGCTGCCGTGACGCCGATATCCCCGTCGCGCCGACCTACGGGCTAACGGAGGCGGCCTCCCAGGTTGCGACGCAGCCGCCGGGGGTGGCTACGAGGAAAGGGGCAACCGCCGGTC
The DNA here is from genome assembly GCA_030665705.1 of Deltaproteobacteria bacterium. Classification (GTDB taxonomy): domain Bacteria; phylum Myxococcota_A; class UBA9160; order SZUA-336; family SZUA-336; genus DAOUZG01. The sequence goes on from DAOUZG010000314.1 coordinate 2,075, forward strand.
CACCGCTCCCCGGGACCACCCTGCGAATCGTCGATCGCAATGGGGCGGACCAGAAACCGGGTGTGCCTGGAGAGATTCTCGTGAGGGGTCCACAGGTGATGGCGGGATACTGGAACCGGCCCGAAGAGACC
>DAOUZG010000224.1 GCA_030665705.1 Deltaproteobacteria bacterium
GAACTCGACGCGGTCGCGATAGGTGCGGTAGATCCGATTGAGGGTCCCAGCCTGGGCCCTGAATGGGGGTCAGGTGTAGCTCCCGAAAATGAGTGCAACGGGGCGCTTCCCGAAGTAGGAAGAGAGCGTGACCCGCTCGCCGGCGTGGACGCCGCCTAAGCGGGGCAACGAGAAGTCGCGCGCCGGGTCGCCGGCCTGCACGGACTCGGCTTCGAGGGCCATGAGTTCGCCGATTTGCTCGGCCGCCTTGGGATGGGAAACGGCGTCGCGTAGATCCTCGAGCGTCAGCCCCTGAGGCAACTGCCCCTGAGCTTCGAGCTGTGCGCGCACCCCTTCGATCATCTGGTCGACATCGATCTTGGCCATGGCGTGAGCCCCCTCCGGTCCGTCTCTCGAGATCCTAACACGCTACTCGAGCTCGAAGGGTCTGGCGAGCGCTCAGGAAATCCCGGCGACCTACCGTCGAGCCGCTTCGATCATCACGCGGTGAAGCTCCACGAGAGCGAGGGTGTCGCGCTGGCAGTAGGCGAGGAGAGCCGTTCGGAGGCGGGCTTCCTCGGCGGCGTCGACGGATCCACGGGAGATCCGGCTCATCGCGGAGGAGGCCGCGCTCCCCTCGGCGATTCGGTCGAGGTTGTCGAAGGTGACGCAGGGAGCCAGAGCCGGGGCGACGGCCTTAAGCGAAAACGAGCCCTGGAAGGCCGGATCGTAGAGGTTTGCGCGCACGACGGGTGCGAGGTCCCGCAGGCGATCCACAAGGGCTCGGATCGGCTCCGCGAGGTCGGGATACAGCTCGGCAAGTGCACGAAGCTGAGTCCTTTCGAACGAGGAGTAGACCAGGATCGGTCCCGCAGTACCCGAGAGGGCGTCGATGAGTCCGTCGGCGAACAGGCGGCGCGGATCGCCGCGGCCATCGGCGAGGAACTCCCGGTGGGTGAGCTCGCCGGCCGAATCCACATGATGAAGGGACCACTGAAACGGAACCGCCTGGTAGGGACGCGTCCCCGGGTATAGGGGAATCGCCGGGCCGAGCGTCTCGAAGTCGAGGTAGAACGCAGGTGGACCCAGACCCCCGAGGGCGGACGCGAGACCCGCTGAGACGTAGCGCTCGCCGGAGCGGTGCACCTTGCAGACGCGAGCCTGAGTCGCGGAGAGCGGGAAGTCCTCGGGAACGTGTGGGATGCACTCGATCCCGTGCTCCTGAAGCGCGCGAAGACGGTCTCCGGTGAGTCCCGGTAGATAGAAGACCCAGTCGTCGGGCATCTGCCGTGTGCAGTGATCCCAAAACTCGCAGTCGTAGGGATCGGAGCAGTGGCGGCCGGGCAGGATGTCCGGCATGACCTCGCCTCCGAGAATTCGGCGAAGATCCTCCACGACGTCCGGGACCTGCTCGAGTCGAGCGGCCGACTCCGCAGTGAGATCCGTGCGCTGAAAGAAAGCGGGCCAGTCGATCCCGTTGTCTCCTCGCGCGTAGTCGCGATCCACGTGCAAGAGGTCAACGGACGAGACCGAGACCCCGGATCCTTCGAGAACGAAGCGCTGCACCGAGACATCGTCGACGTGGACCTGCTTGAGCCGGGTGGAGGCCTTCACCTCCAGCAGGCCCCAGGCTCCCCCGGAGAGTCGCTCGAGGACGTCGACCCGGATCCGGACGCCCTTCCACTCGAAGGCCCCCTCGAAGATCGCCGGGACATCGGCGTCATCCATCAGGTCACGGGTGCGTGTCACGGCCTCCGCGTGCGCCCAGGGCGGTTCCGTCACGAGCGTGCCACCCGGAAAGAGTAGGCGGGCGGCGGCACCGACTTCCCGACCCGCTTCGAACAGCGCCTGGAGGGTCTCGTCGGGCCCACGCGCCAGGTCGGCTGCGTGCCAGCCGAGCCAGAGGCGCTTTCGGCACTGAACCCCCTCGAGATAGCGTGACTTGGTGAGATACGGCTGCAGCTTCGAGTTCCTCGAGCGGGCCGGCCTACGAGACAACCCCGAGGAAGCGGTCGGCATTTCCCCGGAGGATCGCGTGGCGGAGCTCGCGACGGTTCTCGGTCACGATGAGGACCTTCGCCAGCGTCGCCGCGAGATGGTAGAAGGGCCAGTCGGTTCCGTAGAGGAGTCGATCGCCCCCCACGCGCTCGATGATCTCGTGGAGGCTCGTGACACCCTGGCCGTGCACGTCGAGCCAGAGGTTGGGGTATCGCTGCGCCAGGGGGATGGCGTCGGCAACGTCGCGAGCGCCGGCATGTCCGAGCTGGAACCGAACCTCGGGGAATCGCTTGATCGCGGGCTCGTAGTAGCGCATGAGGGCAAAGCGGTGCGTGAACTCGGGCTCGATGCCCGCCCGGCCACCGTGGTACACGACGGGAAGGCCGAGTCGTGCGCACTCCTCGTAGATATCCATGGCTTCCGGCGCGTCTGGGTAAAAGCGCTGCATTGTGGGGTGGAGCTTCACGACGCGCGCGCCCATCCCCGCGTAGCGTCGCAGCTTCTCGATGCGTTCGGGGTCACGCGGGTGCACCGAGGCGCCCGGTATCAGGCGGTCCCCGGCCCCCGCCGTCGCGATCGCCTCCATCCAGCGCTCGGTGAGATCGTCCCCGAAAGGCAGACCGAAGGCGATGGGGAGGATCACCGTCTTCTCCACGCGGTTGGCGTCCATCTCGTCAAGAAGGTTCGGGATGGTCTGAGTCGCTGCAGCACCACTGCCCCACGTGAATTGGCCTACCACGCCCAGCCGCAGAGCCCGGAGGGCCGCGGGTGTGAAGTTGGCGTTGATGTAGACGTCGAGGTCGAGCTCACAGCCCGGTTCCTCGGCGTCGCAGTCGAGGAGGTGGCGCACGCGGGGACTCCGGGCCTGCAGATCGATTTCGGGAGCCAGAAGGAGCGAGATGCCCAGGTGCGCATGCGCGTCCAGGATCGGAGGGAGGTCCTCCGCGATGCATCGGAGACGGCCCTGGGCATCGAGCTCGAACCAGGGCAGGTCGGCGAGACCACGATAACCCCGATAGCGTTGCGGACCGTACGGGCCTGTCCCCGATCGAGATGCTTCCTCGCGCCACTGTGTCTCGAGCCGCGCGGCATCCTCCTCCGTGTACCGGTCGTCGTCGGTGCAGCCGGGGAGTCCAAAGGCGGTCGTGGAGAGCAGGAGCTTGGTGAACGTTCGACGGTCGAGCTGCATCAGGTTCTCCTCGCTGAGCGAGAGCATGTCACCGGCGGCAGGAAAAATCCAATATACTCCGGCGCGCTATGGGAATTACCCGAGAACAGGCGTGGGAAAAGCTCTGCGAGTGGACGAAGACGGACTCGCTGCGCAAGCACGCACGAGCAGTCGAGCTGGTGATGCGTGAGGCGGCTCGGCGCTACGGCGGGGACGAAGGGGACGTGGAGAGGTGGGGGATCGCCGGGGTGCTGCACGACGCCGATTACGAGCGCTGGCCTGAGGAGCATCCCGGCCGGATCGTGGCCTGGCTCCGGGAGCAGGGCGAGGCCGAGATCGCGTATGCAATCTCGGCCCACTACACGGTTTGGAACGTCCCCCACAAGACCCAGCTCGACAAGGCTCTGCTAGCCTGCGATGAGCTGACGGGTTTCGTGGTCGCCTCCTGCCTGGTGCGTCCCGAGGGCGTCCACACGCTGGAGCCCAAGAGCGTTCGCAAGAAGCTCAAGGACAAGGCGTTTGCCGC
>DAOUZG010000186.1 GCA_030665705.1 Deltaproteobacteria bacterium
ATGCGTCGGGTCAACGTGGTCTCGGACGGGAGCCGCGTTTTGCTCGGGCCTGCCGAGGTCGGGGACGAGCCGGTCTGGGTCGCGAGGCAGGCCCGGGAGATCCCGGTGCTGGCGGGACGCAACCGCGTTGCCCTCGCGCTCCGCGCTCGGGCGTTGTTCGGGACCGAGGTAGCGGTGCTCGACGACGGGTTTCAGCACTACCGTCTCAGACGGGATGTTGACCTGGTCTGCATCGACGCGGAGCTCGGATTCGGAAACGGCCACGTCCTCCCGAGGGGACCCCTCCGGGAACCTCCGCGTGCGCTGCGACGGGCGCATGCCGTGCTGTGGACACGCGCGGCGGACGGCTGGAAGCCGCCGGCCGAGCTTCCGGGACTCCCCGGACGTCGCCCGCAGTACGTCATCCCCATCGTGCCGATCGCCGTCCGGGAGCTGGCGACGGGTCGTGCCGGGTCACTCTCGCGCCTACACGGTGCCCGCCTCGGGGTCGTCGCCGCGGTGGCGCGTCCGGACCGGCTGATCCAGGAAATCGAGCGGCTCGGGGGCCGCGTGGTCGATCGAAGGATCTTTCCCGACCATCACCTCTATCGAGAGAGGGACCTGGCCGACCTCGATCCCACGCTCGAGTGGATCACCACCGCCAAGGATGCGGTGAAGATCCCGGTTGTGTGGACTCCAGGGCGACGACTTCTGGTCCTCGAGGAGGAGGTTCGTCCCGTGGACGAAAGCCGCCTCATGGAGTGGGTCCTCTCGAGGATCGACGTGGGCGGCCGGCTGTGAAGCCGAGGTTCGCAATCGAGTGGGTGGCCTACCGCCTCGGTGCGGCGACGCTCGGATCTATTCCGCTCTCCCTCTCCCAGGGCATCGCTCGGCGGGTTGGCGGCATGCTGTTCGACCGAGGGGGAAAGCACGTGGAGTGGGCGCTCACCAACCTCCGGTTCGCCTTTCCCGACCTCCCCGATTCGGAGCTTCGCCGAATCGCGCGAGCGAGCTACATCCATCTCGCCTGGAACAGCCTCGACTTTGCTCGTGCCGAGCGCTGGACCGACGAAGAGATCCTGGCCCGTGTGAGTTTCGAAGGGCTCGAGCACACGGAGGAGGCCCTGAAACAGGGGCGGGGGGCGATCGGATTGACTTTACACCTCGGAAATTTCGAGCTGCTCAACCTCGCGTCGCCCCTCGTCGGTTTGCCGGTGGCCGTCGTCGCGAGGCCGATGGCCAACCGGCTGATCTACAACCACGTGGTACGGAACCGATCCCGGACGGGCAACCTCGTCATCAACCGGCGGCGCGCGGCCCGCGCGATTCTGCAGGCGCTCCGATCGGGGCTCGCCGTCGGGATTCTGAACGACCAGTACATGCGGCGGTCGCGTGGCGTGTTCGTCCCGCTGTTCGGTCTTCGCTGCTCGACGGCTGCCGGCGCCGCCGCGCTCGCCCTTCGGGCCGGCGCCCCGGTCCTGCCCGCCTACGTTTTCCGGGACGGTCCGGACCACCACCGGGTTCGAATCGAGCCCCCCCTCGAGCCACCCCGAACGGGTGACCGAGAACGGGACATCGTGGAGTACTCGTCCCGCATGAACGCGGCGCTCGAGCGGATCATCCGGGCCCACCCCGAGCAGTACATGTGGGCGAATCGTCGCTTCCGGCACAGTCCTGATTTGGAGGGAAATCCCTACATTTGAGGATCTAGGCAGGTGAGATTCGCCGCGTCTGCCCCGCGTTCGCCCGCCTCTGGCGATGTGATATCTTGCCGCGCCAATGGAATGGGCGCGTAGAAGCCTGACCGGTCCGCCGCTTACGGGGGCTGAGCTGGAAGTAGCCCTGGGCCGCGACACGCCGCTGCTGAGCATGATCCAGGAGGCATACGAGGTGCGGCGCACCTTCTTCGGGAACCGGGTCCAGGTTCATATCCTGAACAATGCCCAGAACGCGCGTTGCCCGGAGGACTGCGGGTACTGCTCCCAGTCGGCCGTGTCGGAGGCCCCGCTGCGCCCCTATTCCTGGAAGAGCCAGTTGGAGCTTCTCAAGGAGGCCCGGGAAGCCTACGACGCGGGGGCGTATCGCTACTGCATCGTTGCCAGCGGGCGCGGACCGACGACGAAGCAGGTACGCCACGTCGCGGAGGCGGTCCGGGAGATCAAGCGCCAGGTCCCGGTCCAGGTCTGTGTGTCGGTCGGAATCGTCGACGAAGAAATGGCCGGCATCCTGAAGGCGGCCGGCGTCGACCGTCTCAATCACAACCTGAACACGAGCGAAGCCCACCACCCGAGGATCTGTACCACTCACACCTACGGCGATCGACTTTCGACCCTGCGGGCTGCACAGACCGCGGGTCTCGAGCTCTGCAGCGGTCTGATCGTCGGCATGGGCGAGACGGACCGGGACCTCGTCGATCTGGCCCTGGTACTCCGGAAGCTCGAAGTTTCGTCGATCCCCGTCAATTTCCTCATTCCGATCGAAGGGAATCCCGTTCAGTCCGATGGGTCGCTGACCCCGGAGCGGTGCCTCAGGGTCCTGGCGATGTTCCGGCTCGCGAATCCGCGGGCGGAAATCCGTGCGGCGGGTGGCCGCGAGGGACACCTTCGATCTCTGGAGGCGCTGGCGCTCTATCCGGCCAACTCGCTTTTTGTGTACGGCTATCTGACGACGACGGGACGGGGACCGGTCGACACGTACCGGATGATCCGGGACGCGGGGTTCGTCATCGAGCGGGCCGACGGGCGGATCGCCCCGTGGGCCGAGCTCGGGCTGGACGAAGCGTTCCGAGTGGGGGGGACGGAGCAGATCCTCAAGCCGGAGGTTCGCACCCAAGTCGGTTGAGGACCCCCGCGCCCCCCGAGTGGAAGGGCGCGCGGGGAAATACGAGTATGTTCCCCGGAGCCGGCTCGGGGTCCGGGAGAGGGTGGTAGAGAATATGCGAGAGTTCACGGTCGGGGACTCGAGAACGGGTCGAATACGAATCGGAGAAGGGCAGCCGCTTGCCTGGATCCTGGGGCCCTGCGTCATCGAGGACCGCAGCACCATGGCGGCGACGGTCGAGCATCTCACGAAGCTCTCCGAGAAGCTCGGCGTTCCTCTCATGTTCAAGTCGTCCTACGAGAAGGACAACCGAAGCTCCGTAGACTTCTACTCGGGTCCCGGACTCGACGAGGGACTGGAGATACTGGCGTGGATCCGTCAGGAGTTCGAGGTTCCGGTTCTCTCGGACGTGCACCGTGTGGAGGACGTGGCGGCCGTACGCGAGGTACTCGACGTGATCCAGATCCCGGCGTTCCTCTGTCGCCAGACCAGCCTCGTCGTGGCGGTCGGACGGGCCGGGAAGCCGGTCAACGTCAAGAAGGGGCAGTTCCTCTCGCCGGAGGCGATGTCGAGCCCCGTCGAAATGCTCGAGAGCGCGGGGAACCACCGGATTTTGCTGACCGAGCGGGGGACCTGCTTCGGCTACAACCAGCTCGTGGCCGACCTGACCACGATTTCGGTGATGCAGGGGCTCGGCTACCCGGTGGCCTTCGACGCAGGGCACGCGGTTCGACGATACGGGATCCCGAGCGCCGACCCCCGAGGGGGAGCGCGCGAGCACATCCCGGCCCTTGCGCGCGCGGCGGTCGCTGCGGGCGCAAACGCGATCTTCCTGGAGACGCATCCGAGTCCCTCGAACGCCCTCTGCGATGCGGCCAGCCAGTTCCCGCTCGACCAGATGGAGGATCTTCTCCTTCAGCTTCGGGACCTCTCGGAGCTGATCCGCAGCCAGGGTCACGCATGAACGGACAGATCGACCCCGAGCTTCTCCGGATCCTCGTCTGCCCCAAGTGCAAGGGCGAGCTCGAGGTTCGCAGCGACGAAGAGGGCGTGGAACAGTCTCTCGACTGTCCCGCCTGCCGGCTCGCCTACCCCGTCGAAGACGGGATTCCCGTAATGCTCGTCGAGGAGGCGCGCCCCCTCGAGTCGTAGCTCGAGGACCTCGAATGGGAGCAAGGCGCCGAGGCGCCCACGGGTCTTTGGCGTTACGGGCGCGAGCGGTCGCGCCCTACGCGCTTCGCTCGCCTCCGGCTCACTGCGCGCTCCTCCGGAGCTTGCCACGCGCCGCCCGGCAAGGGTATTGGGATAGGATCGCGAAGGCGGGCCTGAGCATGGAGCGAGGACGCCAAGAAGCGGCCCGAGGCTGGGGATGACTCGAGACCCCAAGAGAGGACGAGGCAATGGCAAGGTGGGCGGAGCTAAGCCGGAAACTGGAAGAGGCGTTGCGGCTCAAGACCAAACCGATCGCATTCAGGAGGCTGGAAGATGCGGGCGAACTGAACGCCATCGAAAACGTCTATCACCCCGACCGGACGTTCACGTACTGCCAGGTCCCGTTCATGGTCAGGGTGCTGG
>DAOUZG010000048.1 GCA_030665705.1 Deltaproteobacteria bacterium
CATCAGATAGAAGTTTCGAAGCCTTCGGCGGTTCTCGACGAGGTTCGCGAGGTTGATGATGAGACGCGAACCGTTCACGTCCCGCCGCTCGGCCAGCGCGCTCATGTGGAGGTGATGTCGGACGAGGAAGGCCACCCCTTCGATCTCCTCCGTGGTCAAGCCCATACGGCGCCCGATCTCCGGAATCATGCGCGCACCGCGGGCGGCGTGACTCCCCCCTTTACCCTTGCCGATGTCGTGGAGCAGGCATCCGAGGTAGAGCACGTCCAGCATCGGCGTTTCGCGGATGAGCTCGGTCGCGAGTTCGAGCTCGTCGATGTAGCGCCCCTTTTCGAGACGCCGGAGCTGCTCCACCAGGAAGAGCGAGTGCGCATCCACGGTGTAGGTGTGGTAGAGATCCTGCTGCCAGAGCCCGACGATTTCGCCGAACTCCGGGATGTATGCGCCGAGAACCCCGAGCTCGTTCATGGCCGCGAGGGTCCGGTAGACGCGGTTTTTCGCACGGAGAATTTGGCGGAACACGCCTGCGGCCTCAGGATCCTCCCGAAGCGCTCCGTCGATCAGGTCGAGGTGCTGTTTGATCAGACGCTGCGCCCGTGCGGAGAGCTCAACGTCGTAACGCTGTGCGAGCGCAAACGTGGAGAGCATGCGGACGGGTCGTTCCTCGAGAAGCTGAGCGTGCGGGATCTCGAGCCGTCCCTCGGCAAGGACGAACCCTTCTTCGACGGTCCTGGAGTCGGAGGGCACCTCCCCCGCGCGACGCCGGTCGAGCCTCGCAGCGTGGTCGAGCACGCGTCGGCTGACCCGCTGGAGGGCGCGTGCGTGCAGGTAGTAGGCCCGCATGAGCTGCTCGACGGGAAGGGTCTGCTCGCTTCCCTTGAGCCCGAGGAACTCGGCCACGCGCTCCTGCACGGCAAAATGAAGCCGATCGTCCTTTCTCCCGCCGCGGTGCAGCTCGTTCCGAACGCGCCACAGGAAGTCGAGAGCTGCAAGCAGATCGGCGAGTTCCTGCCCATCGATGAAGTTGTGAACGTGGAGGTGCTCCAGTTGGCGAACTTCCCAGTTCGCCGCGTGGGCGATCCAGAGAGCGGTGTGGGCATCGCGGAGCCCTCCCACGCTCTCACGGATGTCGGGCTGCAGCAGATAGGGGGACTCCCCGAACCGCTCGTGACGCCTTCGCTGCTCCTCCAGCTTGTCCTCGATAAAAGAGGTCGAGTGGTTCCGGATCCACGCGCGCACCTCCTGTTCGAACTCGGCTGCGAGGCCGGCATCCCCCACGAGGAACCGCGCGTCGAGATAGGAGGTCATCGAAAAGCAGTCCTCTTCCCCGACTCGCAGGCACTCGGAAACCGTCCGGGTCGCGGACGAGACGGAGACCCGGGCGTCCCAGAGGCGATACATGATCGCCTCCGCGATCGTCTCGACGTAGGGGTTCACCTTGCCCCGGTACAGGATCAGGATGTCGGTGTCCGAGGCCAGCGCGAGCTCGCGCCGTCCGTATCCGCCCGTGGCCAGGACCGCGACCCGGGAGTCGAGTCGGGGGGAGCTGGCGTGGTAGATGTCCTCGGAGACGCGGAAGAGCCTGCGGATGAGCCGATCCATGAGATCGGCGTGCTCCTCGTTGACCTGACGGGCGGGCACACTCCGCTCGTGGATGTCCAGCAGATATCGCCGGGCCTCGGCCAGGTACCCGCGGACCGCGGAGTTCAGCTCGGCCGGTTTGGGCGCGATCTCTCGATCGATCGGATCGAAGAAGTCATCGCAGACCGGCTGCACGGCTACCTTCCGGCGAGGAGTCGGCGCGCGTGCTCGTCTCGGTACGAGACAATTCCCGTGGCGATCCCCCGCGCCGCTGCCTCTACGAACTTCTTCGACTTCATGCGGGCGGCCTCGGCGCGGTTCGACAGGAACCCGACTTCGACCAGGACCGCCGGCATCTGCGCTGTGAAAAGCACGAGGAACGGGCCCCGCTTGACCCCGAGGCTCTGGGTGTCGCCGTGGGTCTGCCTGAGCGCCTTCACCAACGAGTGGTGGATACGATGGGCAAGGCGGGCCGCGAAACGCTCGTTGTAACCGAGCCGCAGCGAGACGAGGATCTTGTGCAGATCGTCCAGGGCTTCCACCGTGGTGCCGTTCTCGCGGGCCGCTACGCGCGCGGTCTGCCGGTCATAGCGCGTATCCAGCAGGTAGGTCTCGACTCCGTTCGAGCGCTTGTTCGGTGAGGCGTTCGCGTGTATCGAGACGAAGAGATCGGCGCCGCGATCGTTCGCGATTTGGGTCCGCTCCTCCAGCGTGAGGTAGCGGTCGTCCTCGCGCGTGAGAAACACCTCGAGCCCCTCCCCTTTCAGCCGTTCCCGCAGCGCTCGGGCCACTCGCAGGACGACGTCTTCCTCGCTGAGCCCCTTCTTGGACCGGGCGCCGGGATCCTTGCCGCCGTGCCCTGGGTCGATCACGACCCGTCGAACGGGCCGGAGGTCGAAGGAGCTAACCGTCGTGGGAGGGGTCTCCTGCACGGAGCCTTCCCAATACACGTCGGTCACGATGCGGAACGGATCGCGCAGGTGAAACGTTCGGTGCGCCCGGCCGGCGCGATCCATCTGCACCACCACACGCGCCCGCCGCAGGGTGTTCTGTCCGCCTCGAACCTGACGAACCGGCCCGGTGCCCTCGAGCGTCCGAGCGTCCCTCAGCGGGGGTTGGATCCAGACCTCTCCGATGTCCAGGTAGACCCTCGGGGGGTCGGCCAGGACGTGCGTCTCGTACTCGGCCGGCCGCGTGAGCTCCACCACCACGCGGGTGTAGCCGGGGTGTTCCCAGACCCTCACATCCGCCACATCCCCCAGACCGGGCGGCCGGACGCCCGCTCCGAGGAGGAGCACCACCACGCCCGCGAGGAGCCCAGAAGCCTTCCTCACCGGTCTTCCTCCGCCATCCTGCGAAGACGCTCGAGCTCCACCAGCGCCTCGATCGGGGTCATCCGTTCCGGCTCGAGGCCCCGAATCGCTGCCCGCACGGGATCCTCCGACGGTTGGAAGAGTCCGAGCTGCGTCGGGGTCCCCTCCGTGGCCGGACGGGCCAGTCGGGGCCGTCCGCGATCATCGAACTCCCCCCCCTCCAGGTTGACCAGCACCTCTCGCGCCCTCCGAAGAACTGCGGGGGGGAGGCCAGCGCGATGAGCCACCTCGATGCCGTAGCTTCGACTTGCGGCACCTGGCTCCATCCGGCGGAGGAAGACGATATCGTTCCCCCGCTCGGTGCACACGAAGTGGAAGTTCCGGACTCGGGCTCGCGTGCGGGCCAGATCCGCCAGCTCATGATAGTGGGTGGCGAACAGGGTGCGTGATCGCAACCCCGGGGTGTCGTGGAGGTACTCCGCAACAGCCCAGGCAATCGAAAGTCCATCGAAGGTGGAGGTCCCCCGGCCGATCTCGTCCAAGACCACGAGGCTCCGGGGGGTCGCCTCCCGCAGGATCGTGGCGGCTTCGCCCATCTCGACCATGAAGGTGCTCTCGCCCGTGGCGAGGGAATCGGACGCCCCGACACGGGTGAAGATTCGATCGGCCACCCCGATGCGGGCGCGGCGGGCCGGCACGAACGAGCCCATCTGCGCGAGCAGGACGATGAGGGCCACCTGTCGGAGCAGCGTCGATTTCCCGGCCATGTTGGGGCCCGTGAGAATGACGAGCTGCGTCTCTTCCGGATCGAGCTCGACATCGTTGGGGACGAAGCCGTCAGGCGTGAAACGCTCCACGACGGGGTGGCGCCCTCCCTCGATCTCGATCCGCAAGGAGCGATCGACCTCGGGCCGCTTGTAGTCGTTCTCACGCGCCACGGCGGCCAGCGACTGAGATACGTCGAGGATGGCCGCCTCGCGAGCGACCGACCGAAGACGTGCCCCCGCGGCGACCGCCCGTTCCCGAAGGCCCGAAAGGACCCGGGTCTCCGCCGCGGCGGCGCGCTCCCGGGCCCGCAGAACGATCCCCTCCCAGTGCTCGAGCTCATCGGTCGTGTACCGCTCCGCCGTGCTCGTCGTCTGCCTCCGTCGATATCCGGGCGGGAGCTGTGACGCCTGGGAGCGCGGAACCTCGATCAGATATCCGAACACGCGGTGGTAACGAACCCTCAGCCGCGGGATTCCGGTCTGATCGCGCTCGCGGGCCTCGAGGGTGGCGAGGTAAGCGTTCCCCTCCTCCGACTCCTTGCGGACCCCGTCGAGCTCCGGGTCGATTCCGTCCCGCACGTATCCGGTGTGGGGCTCCCCACGAGGGGCCGGAGGCGGCTCCTCCACGAGCGTCCTCTCGAGCTCCTCGCAGAGGTCCTCCAGCGTGTCCCCGAGCGGCGCAATTGCGTGAACCGCGGAGAGCCCTCCCAGCCCCTGGCGGAGCGCGGAAAGCTCCCTCGGCCCAGAGGTCGGAAGGCTGGCTCGGGTCTGGAGGCGCTCGAGGTCGCCCACGTGCCGTAGGGCCTCGGCAAGGGCGCGGCGTCGGCTGTCCGGCTCGAGCCAGGCCTCCACCTGGTCCAGTCGGGCACCGATGGCTTCGGGATCGAGGAGCGGTTCACCGATGCGCCGCAGGAGTTCGCGGCGTCCCATCGCGGTACGACATCGGTCGAGCACCTCGAGCAGCGTTCCGCGGGTGCTGCCGTCTTGAAGGTTGGACACGAGCTCCAGGTGACGCCGTGTCGAGGCGTCGAGCAGAAGCTGATCGGCCACCTGGTAGCGGCGCAGCTCATGAACCTGTCCGAGCGCGAACGGTTGGAGCCGCGCGAGCGTGGACCAGATGGCGGCGGCCGCGCGGCTGGCCGGGTCGGTGTTGTCGGAGTCGAGTCCCTCGGGAAGTCGGCCCACCCGGTGGAGCACCTCAGGGGGGTCGAAGCTCGCGTCGGGGAGCCGGCGGATCGGGACCCCCTCGGGCAGCCCCTTCTCCACCTCTCGCGCGACGATCTCGCGGGGGCGCAGGCGATCGAGCTCCGCCCCAAGCGCCCCGGGCGCCGAGACCTCGGCAGCCGCGAACTCGCCCGTCGAGATGTCGATGAATGCCAGACCGATTTGATCCCCCTCCTGTACGACGGACGCCAGGTAGTTCGCCGCGCTCCCCTCGAGCCGGTCCGGGTTGGCGACGAGGCCCGGCGTGGCGATCTCGGTGATCTCGCGCCGAACGAGCCCCTTGGCGCCGCGTGGATCCTCCACCTGCTCGGCAATCGCCACCGCCATTCCCAGGCCGAGGAGTCTGCGGATGTACCCCTCGACAGCGTGCACGGGAATCCCGCACATGGGGACGGGATCCTTGGCGTCCCGATCCCGCGTCGTCAGTACGAGGTCCAGAAGCGGAGCGGCGCGCTCGGCATCTTCGAGAAACAGCTCGTAGAAGTCGCCGAGGCGGTAGAGGAGCAGCGCGTCTGGAACCTGCCCCTTGAGCCTCAGGTACTGCTGCATCATCGGCGTGTCGGTCCGCCGCTGTGTACCCAACCCGACCCCTCCCTCCCGTTTCGCTATACGGGATCTCGAGCGCCGAACGCCCGGCCCCCCCGACCCTTAACTCTGCAGCGGGCCGGCCCCCTCGAACGCCTCGCGCGCACGCGTTCGCAGGTCCTCGTCCGATAGAACGTCGATCGCCGTCATCGCGAGTGCCTTCGCTCCGTCGAGCGCGGCCCCGTCCCCCATCTCGGAGCCGGCCCACTCGGCGAACTCCGATTGATGGGTCATACAGTGCAGGGGCGCGGCCGCCAGCATCGGATGGATGGATGGAACCCGGTGGCTGACGTTCCCCATGTCGGTGCTCCCCTGAAGCCCGGCGGGAAGCTTGTCGAACGGGAAGAACGCGCGCCCCAACGCCTCGGCGTTCTGTTGAAACGCAACCTCGAGCGGCTCGTTACGGCGTAGCTCGGCGTATTCCGCCTCACCCCATCGCACCTCGAGCGTCGCCCCCGTGGCCTCGGCGCCCGATCGGAAACAGGCCTCGACGCGCCCCTTCAGTGCATCGAGAGCCGTCCGGTCCGCCGCCCGCACGTAGAAGAACCCGGCGCTGCGCTCCGGGATGACGTTCGGGGCCTGGCCCCCGTCGGTGATGATCCCGTGCACCTTCTCCGTCACCTGGATGTGCTGTCGTAGCGCAGCGATCGATTGATAGGCCAGCACCAACGCATCGAGCGCGTTGACCCCGCGGTGGGGCATCGCAGCCGCATGGGCCGGCAGCCCGCGATATCGCACCTCGACCTCGGCCACCGCGATGGAGGGCATGCTGACGAGGTTCACGCCGGCCGGATGGATCATCATCGCCACATCCACCTCTTCGAATGCGCCGGCACGCGCCAGGAGCTCCTTTCCCGCCCCACGTTCCTCGGCGGGTGTACCGAGGATCCGAATCTGCCCCGGGAGCGTGCCGTCCGGAATCTCGAGGTCGTGGAGGGCGAGGGCTGCTCCGACGGAGGCGGCGGCGATGATGTTGTGACCACACGCGTGGCCCATCTCGGGCAACGCGTCGTACTCGGCCAGGAGAGCCACGCAGGGGCCGTCGACCGAGCCGAGCCGACCCTCGAAGGCCGTCGGCAGTCCGTGCGCCGCGCGCTGGACGGCGATGCCGGCCTTCTCGAGGACGTCCGTCAGCAGCGCCGCAGCCCGTTTCTCCTCGAAGGCGAGCTCGGGCTCCGCGTGGATCTCCCGGGAGATGCGCAGAACCGTATCGCGGAGCCGGTCCACGCCTTCGCAAACCCTCTTCTTCCTCGTGGCGACATCCATCGTCCCATCCCTCCGACTCGATTCTTCGGGCCCCGGGACTTCCCGTCAACCGGGTACGAGACGAGGCGCTCGTCCGCCCGTCGCGAAGGCCTCAGCCATACCCTCTTGGGGTGATAAACTCGCCGCGCTTCGCCCGTGGGTTGCCCGTGGCTCGCCTCGAGTGCGGAGCTGCTTGTTGGTCGGAGCCAAAGACCGGGGCGGTCGGGAGGTGATGCGAGATGACGGCGTGGCACGCTTTTCCGGAGGGGTTCGAGTGGGGTGCGGCAACGGCCGCGTACCAGATCGAGGGCGCGTCGCTCGAGGACGGAAAGGGCCTCTCCATCTGGGATGTCTTTTCTCATCAGCCGGGGCGGGTCGTCACGGGTGAGGACGGAGACGTCGCCTGCGACCACTACCACCGGTATCGCGAGGACGTCGCACTGATGGCCGAACTCGGCCTTCAGACCTACCGGTTCTCGATCTCCTGGCCACGCGTGATTCCGTTCGGGGCCGGAGAGCCGAACGAGAAGGGAATCGACTTCTACAGCCGTCTGGTCGATGCACTGCTCGAATCTGGGATCCGTCCCTGCGCAACGCTCTACCACTGGGACCTTCCGCAGGCGCTCCAGGACATGGGCGGATGGGCGAACCGCGACACGGTGAAGCACTTTGCCGACTACGGGCGCCTCATGTTCGAGCGTCTCGGCGATCGGGTGCCCCGCTGGGTCACACACAACGAACCGAGCATCACCGCCATCCTGGGACACCAGTGGGGCGTGCTCGCACCCGGAATCCGGGACCTGGGCGTGACGGCCCGCGTGATCCACCACCTCCTTCTCTCGCACGGCCTGGCCGTACAGGCGTTCCGCGCGAGCGGAAGCCCCGGGGAGATCGGCATCACCACCGCTAACACGAGCTATGAGCCCGCCGATGATCGACCCGAAACCCTCGAGGCCGTCGAAGCCGCGCGCGACTTCAGCACACGCCTCTGGCACGGCCCGGTTTTCGGACGTGGCTATCCGGAGCGCGTGGCCCGCTACTACGAATCCAAGGGCGCGCCGCTGCCGATCGAGGCCGGGGACCTGGAAATCACGTCGAGCCCGACGGAGTTTCTCGGTGTGAATCTCTACTCGCGCGCACAGGTACTCCCCGACCCCTCGCGAGGGGTGGGCTTCCGAAACGCGGAGCCGACTCTGCCTCTCACCGACATGGGCTACGAGGCCGCTCCTCATTCGCTGGGAGACTTCGTGCGGTTCATCTCGGACGAGTACGACCGGCCCCTCATCTACATCACCGAAAACGGCGTCTGCGACAACACCGGGCCGAAGGAGGGTATCATCGAGGACACGCCGAGGGTCGAGCTCCTCCGGGGCTTCCTCGTGGGGTTGGCCGAGGCGATCCGCGACGGCGCGGACGTCCGCGCCTACTACGTCTGGTCCCTCCTCGACAACTTCGAGTGGGCGTTCGGGTACAGTCGACGGTTCGGGATCGTCTGGGTCGACTACGAGACGCAGCGCCGAATCCCCAAAGCAAGCGCCGAGCTCTACCGCAAGCTGATCCAGGACAACGGGCTGGAAGCCTGAGCGGTGACGCTGGGCCTCCCGAGCGGTTGCGATCGTTGAGCTCCTTCTCCGTAGATCCGGTACTTCGCCTGCAGAGGCTCGAACCTCCGAGCGGACCGGTATCGATCGTGCTCGACACGGACACCTACAACGAGATCGACGATCAGTTCGCACTCGCCTACGCGCTTCTCTCGGAGGAACGCCTCTCGGTCGACGCCGTCTACGCCGCTCCCTTCCAGAATTCCCGCTCGAAAAATCCAGGGGACGGGATGGAGAAGAGCTACGCCGAGATCCTCCGTGTGCTCGAGCGACTCGACCTTCCCGGCAAGGGCCGCGTCTTTCGGGGCTCGGACCGGTTTCTCCCCGCACCCGACGTCCCCGTCGAGAGCCCGGCGGCCCGTGACCTGGTCGACCGGGCGCTTCGACAGCCTTCCGATCGACCCCTCTACGTCGTGGCCATCGGGGCGATCAGCAACGTCGCCTCGGCCCTCTTGATGGAGCCACGAATCGCCGATCGAATCGTGATTGTCTGGCTCTGCGGACAGCCGCACACGTGGCACACGACGGTCGAGTTCAATCTCTGCCAGGACGTACCGGCCTCACGGCTCATCTTCGACAGTGGTGTTCCACTCGTTCACGTTCCCTGCAAGAACGTTGCGGAGCATCTCCGCACAACCGTTCCGGAGCTCGAGCGGTACGTCCGCGGTCGGGGACCGCTCGGCGACTATCTGTTCGAGATCTTCCGGGACTACGCGAAAGATCCGTGGACCTGGTCGAAGCCGTTGTGGGACCTCTCGGCCGTTGCGTGGGTGGTCGAACCGGAGTGGGTTCCCACGGTGCTGGTCCACAGTCCACGGCTGACATCCGAGTACACGTGGAGCCTCGACGACAACCGACACTGGATCCGGGTGGCCGTCCACGTCGATCGGGATGCCGTCTTCGGAGACCTGTTCCGCAAGCTCGAACAGCACGCCAGCAAGCCCTGAACCGGCAAGACGCCGGGCGGCGAGGCTCGATTCCCTTCCGGGTGGCCGGCGGGGGGGGGGCCTGGGAGGGGACAAGCCGAGGCGCAGGGCACGAAATCGCTCGGTTATACTCGGGTCGCCTCACGTTAGGGTGTTCAATCGGGAGGAAGTGTAGTCGTGGGCAGTTCAGGCCGTGATCCGGGGCCTCGCCCCTTTCGGGTGCTGGGAATCCAGCAGGTCGCCGTCGGGGCGCCTGACAAGGCCGGTCTTCGACGGCTCTGGGTCGATGTTCTGGGACTCACCCCCGTCGGTGAGTTCCGGAGCTCGCGGGAGAACGTGGACGAGGACAT
>DAOUZG010000182.1 GCA_030665705.1 Deltaproteobacteria bacterium
GTTCGCCCCGCAGGTTGAGGTTATAGGTGGCGAGTTGTCGCCGCAAATTCGGTGAAAGGGAAGGGAAATCAGGATGCAGCACCCCGGAGTCCGGGCCCGTCCACTTTCGCTCCTCCACCTGCCTGGAACGCAAGGCCCACCTCCGGCGTATCTAGGCGACTCGCCTATATCGCCCGTGAGATACTTAAAAAACGCCAGTAAAATCAACCATTTAGAAGCTTTTTGAAGTTAGCACACGCCACTCCTCTGTCAACCAACCAGGAAGGCAATGATTCTCGTAAGTTACTGATTTATAAGATGATTTTTTTGAGAACCCTCTGCGCGTGTCCGTGTGGGCAGCACAATGCGCAGACCGCCAGCACCTTGACAGCAGGTGCCAAAGGATCAGCACCTACCGTAGGTCGATCACTTCAGTGTCGTCGGGTACTCGAATGGTGAAAGCCTCTTCCTCGAGGCCCACGTTCAGTTCGAGCTGCTCGAGGAAGAGCCGGGTCCGGTTCCCGAGCAGGTCGAGGATTGTCAGCTCGCGGACGTCGAGCGTCTCGCGGTCGATCCATACCTCCAGCTGCTGGAAGCTCGCCCCCTCCCGGGCCCGGAGCCGAAGCCCGATCCGGGTCGAGGGCTCCGTGCCCGGCCCCTCGATCGGTTCGAGCTCGAAAGTCTTCCGGAGATCCGCCTCGCCGAAGAGGAAACCGAGCGCGGTTTGCGAGAGCGCACCCGAGCCGAGCGGAGCGATCTGCAGTACGCGTCGGTTCGGCTCGAACATCCGAAGCGCCTTTCCATCCGTCGCGAGCACGTGGGGCTCGGGTGACTCGATCTCCCAGCGAAACCGACCGGGCCGAAGATAGAGGAGACGTCCCCGTGAGGTCTCCTCTCGATCGAGCGATGCGATGTAGCTCTGCTGAACGAACCGGGCCCGAAGGTCGGGGGCCTCTTCGTAGCGCTTCTCGAACCTGTCGAGAAAGAGATCGAGCGCGTCCCCGCCCGCAAGGGTGGTCGCCGTAACCAGGAGGAGTGCGATTCCGCTAGTCGTCGATCGGATGGACGTAAATCTCACGCGGCTTCATACCTTCCTGAGGACCCACCACCCCTTCGGACTCCATCTGCTCGACCAGGCGCGCCGCCCGATTGTAGCCGATCTTGAGCTTTCGCTGAATGAAAGAGATCGACGCAATTCGGTGTCGTGCTATGAGAGCAACCGCTTCGTCGTAGAGCTCATCGTATTCTTCTCCGCGTTCCGCCTGCTGCTCGGCCTCCTCCTTCACCCGGATCAACGTCGGATCGAGCTGGGGCGGCCCCTGCTCCCGGAGGAAGGTCGCCACTCTCTGCACCTCCTTCTCGGAGAGGTACGGGCCGTGAACCCGCGTGAGCTTCGTGGTGCCCGGTGGCAGAAAGAGCATGTCGCCCATTCCGAGCAGACGCTCCGCGCCGTTCGTGTCGAGCACGGTGCGAGAGTCGACCCGCGAGCTGACCTGGAAGGAGATCCGCGCCGGGAAGTTCGCCTTGATGATTCCGGTGATGACGTCGACGGAGGGTCGCTGAGTGGCAAAGACCAGGTGGATCCCGGCCGCACGCGCCATCTGCGCGAGGCGGATGAGCGACTCCTCCACCTCCCGGGCCGACACGATCATCAGGTCCGCGAGCTCATCGATGACGATCACGATGTACGGCAGAGGCCGCGCCGGGGGCTCATCCCCGTCGCCCTTACTCTTCGTGTGCGCAGCCTCTCGAGCGACGGCTCGGTTGTACTGCTCGATGTTCCGGACACCCTTCTCCGCCAGGAGCCGGTAGCGCTCCTCCATCTTCGCCACGACGCCCTTCAGGGCCGCCGCCGCCCGCTTCGGGCTCGTGACGACATCCGAGATCAGATACGGGATCCCCTCGTAGGCGGAGAATTCGAGGAGCTTGGGATCGATCAGGAGCAGCTTTACTTCGTCCGGGGTCGCCTTGAAGAAGATACTACACAAAAATGAGTTCAGGAACACCGATTTTCCGGTTCCGGTCGCCCCAGCGACGAGCAGGTGGGGCATACGCGTGAGATCTGCGGTGATTGGATTTCCAAAGATATCCTTGCCCAGGGGCACGGTCAGCTTGGACTCGCACTCGTAGTAGCTCGGGTGAACCAATAGATCGCGGAGCACGACCACTTCGCGTTGCGCGTTCGGGACCTCGACACCGACGACGCTCTTGCCGGGGATCGGGGCAACGATTCGGACCGACAACGCCCGCAACGCCAGCGCGAGATCGTCGGCCAGATTGACGATGCGGGAGACCTTGATCCCCGGAGCCGGCTCGAACTCGTACATCGTGATGACCGGACCCGGGTGGACCTTCACCACGCGGCCGTCCACTCCGAAGTCCGACAGCTTCTTCTCGAGGATCCGCGAGTTCGTGATCAGCGTATCGCGGTCGACCTGTTGATCCTGATCGGACCCCTGCGCCAGTAGGTCCACGTCGGGGGGACGAAAGGGGCCCCGATCCCCCTCACCGAACGGAAGGCTTTCCTGGCGAGCGGGACGGGGTGCCTCGACACGGTGGTTGACCACCTCTGGTTCGACCGGCTCCGCCTTGCGCCGTGCGCGGCTCTGCTCCGCGGGGACCTCTCTCGAAATCGTCACGGCGCGCGCCCGCTGCTGCCATCGTCGGCGGAGACGGGCAGCCAGCACGACGGCGCGACGGGAGAGGCCCTGCCCGATGCGGGCGAGGCCCCGTGCGACCCGTAACGTCCCGTCACGGAGGCTCATCCCGGTTGCGAGTAACAGCCCGACGAAGAGACCGATCGAGAGGAGAAACGCCGTGCCCGGGAGGTAGAGGAGCGTCTCGAACCCGTGAACCAGAAAGAGCCCGACCGTGCCGCCCGCCCGCGTCGGCACCCACGACGCAAGAACGCGGTGTGCGACTTCGAGCAGCCCCGCCAGCGTGACCCACGAGACCGCCCAGGCCAGACCCGGAACCCATCGAGGACGGATCGGCAGCCCGCGCAGGTAGCGCACCGCACCGACGACCCCGGCAAGGGGGAGGACGTGCGCGGCAAGGCCGAGCAACCCCGCAAGAGCCCGGGCGATCAACGCCCCGACGGGGCCGCAGAGATTTTGCACCGGCTGCCCGAAACCCCACCAGGGGTCCGAGGTGTGATACGAGAGGAGGGAGACCTCGAGGAAAGCGGAGAACGTGAGGAGTCCGAGGGCCACCGCCTCGGCTTCGAGCCGTCCGGGGACGCGCGACTCGGCGCGACGTCGCGCACCCCGACGTTCCTTCGCCCGTGTCCGCCTAGCCAAGGGTCAGTGCTCCTAGACCCACCGCACCGCAATAGGCGGCAAACGGTAAGAGCTTCCGTCGTGCGACAGCCCACCGGAGTGCCTGGAGAGACAAGGCCCCGGCGACAAAGGCCGCGAAAAAACCCACCCCGAGAGGGGTTGCCTGGGCGGTGAGCTCCGCAAGACCTGCCCGAACCCCCTCGTACAGGTTCGCCCCCAGCACCGCCGGAACCGAGATCAGCATCGAGAACTCCACCGCGGCTTCGGGAGCCGTGTCCCGGACGAGGGCCGTTCCGATGGTTGCGCCCGAGCGTGAGATTCCCGGGATGACCGCGAGACCCTGCGCAGCTCCGACGACCACCGCGTCGACCCAGCCGAGTTCCTCCGGTCCCCGCCTGCGGTTTCCCCGCCGCTCCGACGCGTAGAGCACGGCGGCTGTCACGAGCAGTGCGGCGCCCACGGCGGCGGGACGGACCTGCATCTCTTCCACGACATCCCGAAGCCCCAGCCCGAGCAGTGCGGTTGGAACCGAGGCCAGGAGGATGAGGCCGAGCCACCGCACGTCGGCCGAGCCCCAGGCCGCGCGCCCGAGAACGATCGTCCACATCGCGCGCAGGAGCGCACCGACGCGTCTCCGGAGCACCCACAGGATCGCCACGACCGTCCCGAGATGTACGAAGACGTCGAACACAAGAAACGATCCGTCGAGGCCAGGCCAGAGGTTCTGAGCGAGAACCAGGTGGCCCGAGGAGGAAATCGGGAGAAACTCCGTCACCCCCTGCAGGACCCCCAGACCCAACGCCTGCAAAAGCGTCAACCTTCCTCCGGTGTCCGCCGGATCCACCCGGATCGGCTCCGGGAGAAGAGCCATCCGGACGGAGCTGGCGCCAGGAAGTACGAGGGGGAACTGCAGAATCGGAAAGATGGCCGCGGAAGGCAAGGCGGGGCCTGCCAGGCCCTGTGCTAGGCTTGGCGATAGATCTCACCCCTTTCGGCACGAAGGGAGAAGACGATGGCAGGCCTGAACAAGGTGATCCTCATTGGGAACATCGGTCGGGATCCGGAGCTTCGCTACACGGCGAGCGGCCAGCCCGTGGCCAACTTCAGTCTCGCCACGAGCGAGTCGTGGACGAACCGCGATGGCGAGCGCGAACAGCGCACCGAGTGGCATCGGATCGTCGCGTGGGGGCGGCTCGCCGAGATCTGCGGGGAGCA
>DAOUZG010000286.1 GCA_030665705.1 Deltaproteobacteria bacterium
CCGAGGGAACTGGAGCAACGGGCGCGATGAACGCCGAGGGATGAGATGATGAAGGGGAACGCGAAGCGAGTCCAGGCCATCCTGCTCGCGGGGGATCGCGGGCACGCACGTGCGGTCAAGGGACGAAGCAAGGCGTTCGTCGAAGTGGCCGGACGCCCCATGATCGTTCACGTGATGGAGGCGCTTCTCCACACACCCGAGATCTCGGAGGTCTACGTGGTGGGCGACGCGGTCCGCCTGGAGAAAATCATTGCCGAGTACGGGCTTCTTCTTCTCGCCGCTTCGCGCTCCTGTCCTGTTCACATCGTGCCGCAGCGTGAGACTCTCTACGACAACATCTGGTACACGTTTTTGCGTACGCTCCCCGGGCACGGGCCCCATGAGGACCGAGCGGTCCTGATACTCCCCGCCGACATCCCGCTCGTGGTGCCGGAGGAGCTCTCAGACTTCGTTCGCCAGTCGAAGGCCCTCGGTGTGGACTATGTGCTGGGGATCACCCCCCACTCCGCCCTTCTCCCGTACGAGCCGCACGACGGACAGCCGGGGATCCGCATGGCGAGCTTCAACCTACGCGAGGGACGCTACCGCCAGAACAACCTCCACTACGTTTGCCCTCTCCGCCTCGGCAACCGCCACTACATCCAGGACGTGTACGAGAACCGTTATCAGAGAGAAGTCGGGCACATGCTCCGACTCGGAGCTCGGATCCTCTGGCGCGAGTACCGGCACCTCTGGGTGCTCTTCTACTACGCGCTGATGCATCTCGCCGCCTCGCTCGACTGGCGGGGATATGGGAAGCTGGCGAACCGCCTGCGGGCTTGGATCCCGCTCGCGCGAATCGAGCGCGGCATCTCGGGGTTGCTTCGGACCCGGTTCCGGACCGTGATCACGGCCTTCGGCGGTGCTGCGCTCGATGTCGATAACGACCAGGATCTGGACGTCGTCGACAAGATGCTGTTCCCGTGGAAGGAACGACAGGCACGGCTAGCCCGCGCCCAGGGCCCCCACGGCTCGCAGCATGCGGCGCAGCCGCCCCGGAAGGCTTCCGCCGCGTAAGGCGCCTCCCGGTCGCCCGTGACCGCCTCCGATCCACTCGATGGGAGAGGCCGTCACGCGCGCCAGGCGCTCCAGTTCCGATGGGGGAACGAGACCGTCTCCACGGGCGCCCAAGATGCGCAGGCGGTTGGAGGGCAGGGCGAGACCGAGCCGGGCGGTGTCGAGCGGACTCCAGACCTCCTCCAGCCTCTTCAAGAGCCCCTGCCGTCTGATGTCCTCGTGGACGCTGCGGAGCAGCGGTGCGGGGTCCGGCACCAGCAGAGCGGTGAGCCGCGACGGGCTCGCCAGGAGCACGCCGAAGTCCAGGTCTCTGTCCAGTCCGCATACCAGCGCGGCCACCAGACCCCCGAGCCCGAAGCCGACGACTCCGAGGGGACCGGCGTCCCGCTCCCGGAGCCACCGCAGCAGCGCCCGCGTCTCGCGCACCGCCTGCAGGTGCGCTTCAACGGTGCACGCGATGTCTCCGCACAGGAACAGCTCGCCCGAGAAGCGGGCACGCTCGGACCTTCGAGGCCCGTGGTGCGGCAGGAGCGGGGCGATCACTTCCAGGCCGTCACCCACCAGATCCGACACAAAACAGTGTTTAACGACACGCCCGAGTGACGGCTCGCCCCAGTCGTGTAGGACCAGGCACGTGGCTCTCGTACCGGAGGAGCGGCGTTCGGGGCGAATCCACCGCGCGTAGCAGAGGTGGTTCTCCGGCATCGACTCGAAGCGGTCCAGAAACTCCGGGTGGAGAGGCTGGCAGGGAGAGGGGAACGAGACCTGGTAGACCTCGGCTCCATCCCGGCGCCCGAGCTGCGACACCCCGACCTCCGCCGGCTTGCGCAGCCCACCGAACAGCGTCTCCGGGAAATCCTCGAGGCGCCGGGCATAGAAGCCGAGATCGCGGACGGTCGTCTCGCGCGCGAGTCCGGGAGGGAGGAGCCCGGACCGGACGAGCCTCTCCGCACGCTGGACGGCCCGGTCGAGCCCGCGGGCAAGCGAGTCGAGCACGGCGCTACTATACCGACGAGCGACCGAGACGCGGGCGGAGGTGCTGCAGGGGTGGAGCTTCTTGCAGAGATCACGGGGAGCGAGGCCGCCTGGGTGGATCTCTCGGACCGCGGGCTGATCCGGGTCGGCGGATCGGATCGCGCGCGCTTCGTGAACGGCATGGTGACCAACGAAGTGGCCGCCCTCTCTCCCGGAAGCCTCTGCTATGCCGCCCTTCTCGACCGTAAGGGCCGCCTGCAGGCCGACCTGTTCGTCCTCGTGCTCGAGGACGAGCTGCTGCTCGATACCGCAGGCGGGTGCCACGGGCGAGTCAAGGAGATCCTCGAGCGGCACGTGGTGGCCGACGACGTCGAGCTCGAGGACCGGACCCCGACGTGGAGGCACATCGGCGTAGAGGGCTCGGCGGCGAGGTCGACCCTCTCCAGCCTGCTGCTCCCGGTACCCGAGCCCGAGCGGGTGGAGGTCTCGAGCTGGCGTGGGACGCCGCTGGTCTGGGTCGGCCGGGGGAGCTTCACCCACGAGGGGGTGCAGGTCCTCGGCCCCGGCGAGGCGGTGGAGGATCTCTCGGGCGGCCTCGATCTGCCCGCGGTGTCGCCCGAACAGCGTGAGATCCTGCGATTGGAAGCCTTTCTTCCGCGGTACGGCGTGGACATGACCGATCGCAACCTTCCGGCGGAGGCCCGGCTCGATCACGCAATCTCCTCGACAAAGGG
>DAOUZG010000319.1 GCA_030665705.1 Deltaproteobacteria bacterium
CTTGTCGCGCGCCGGCGCCATCAGTGGGCAGTGAAAGGGAGCCGAAACCTCGAGGGGGATGATCCGCCGCGCACCTGCCTGGCGAAGCCGCTCCGCCGCCCCCTCGACGGCCTTTCGTTCCCCGGCCACTATGGTCTGGCTCGCCGCGTTGTAGTTGGCGGGATAGGCGCCCGGCGTCTCGTCGCACACCCGGTCCACCTCCTCTGCCGCAAGCCCGAGCACGGCCACCATCGCGCCCTCCCCCTCCGGGACGGCCTCCTGCATCAGCGCACCGCGTCGGCGGACCAGCCGGACAGCATCTTCGACGGAGAGGCCCCCAGCGGCAACCAGAGCGGTGTACTCCCCGAGGCTGTGTCCAGCGAAGAAGGCTGGAGTCACGGGGAGCCTACTCTCCAGAACCCGGTAGATCGCGAGCGAGGCCGCCAGGACCGCGGGCTGGGTCACCTCCGTCTGGCGGAGCCGCTCTTCCGGACCCTCCCGGATCCAGCTGGAGAGGGGACCCTCGAAGGCGTCATCCGCGGCGTTCAGCACCGCCTGCGCCTCGGGGAAACGATCTGCGAAGTCCGCGGACATGCCGACTTCCTGGGCGCCCTGGCCTGGAAAGACGACAGCGAGCATGTGCAGCGCGGACGGGTAGGCCGGCTGAGCCTACACCTCGTCCTCAGCCTCCACCTGAACCACCTGCCGGCCGCGGTAGCGCCCGCACGCCGGACATGCGCGGTGCGGAAGGCGCATCTCTCCGCAGTCCGGGCAGGGGGAGAAGTTCGGCGCCCGCAGGGCGTGGTGCGAGCGTCGCATTCCTTTTTTCGACTTGGAGGTCTTCTTCTTTGGGACCGCCATGGTATTCCCCCTCCCCGTTAACGCTTTCGTCGGTCGGGATCGCCCGTCGACGCTTCCTCGATGAGCTCTCCCAACCGGGCAAAGGGCCGCGAGACCGACTGATCCGAACAAACACAGGACTCGTGATTTCGGTTGCACCCGCAGACGGAACACAGACCCTTGCAGCCCTCGTCGCAGCGGGGCTGCACCGGCCAGTCGAGAGCGAGGACCTCTCTCACCAGCGGGTCGAAATCGAGAACGTCTCCGCCGTACCGCCCAATCTCCAGATCCTCCGGGTCCAGCTCGAGTCCCCCGTCCGGTATCACGGTACCCGCGGGTACGGGCTCGAGCAGAAGCTGGACCGGCTCGCGAAACTCGTAGCCATACGGCTCGAGACAACGCCCGCAGACCAGACCGACCAAGCCGTCCACCTCCCCCCGAAACAGGAGCCGCATGCCGATGCGGTGCGCTCGAAACGAAAACACGAAGGGGCGGCTGAGCTCGACCTCGGGCTCCCGCAACGCCTCCCGGACCCGCTCCCACCACGCCCGGTCCCCCTCGAGACGGAACTCTCGCGGGGTCTTCTTAATGCGTTCGACCTCGAGACAGAGCACGGCTGGAGAGCTTCCGAGCTGGCGCGCGGTCCCGGGCGCTGCATATGGCCCCTTCGCGAACAGCACCGGGAATGCGTCGGGATCTTGAGGGGTTGTGGATAGACCGGGGCCCCAGCGTTGTCAAGCAAGCGTTTCCGCGGTCCTACGGGCCCCCTCGGGCTAGACTCTGCGCCCGATGCGGGTCGTCACCCGATACGCGCCGAGCCCTACCGGTCCGCTTCATATCGGCGGAGCGCGGACGGCGCTTTTCAACTGGGCGTTCGCCCGCCATCACGGAGGGCGTTTTCTCCTCCGCTTCGAGGACACGGACCGGGCCCGCTCGACACAGCAGCACGAGCAGGAGGTGTTGGAGGCGTTCGAGTGGCTCGGAATCGACTACGACCCCGTGTGGGAGACGAGTTCGATCCCCGGGCAGAGCGCGATCCCCAGGCAGAGCGAGCGGCTCTCCGTCTACCGGGAGGCGATCGAGGCTCTCCTGGCCCAGAGGAAGGCCTACCGCTGCGTGTGCACGCCGCAGGAGCTCGAAGAGATGCGCTCCCGCGCCCGTGACCGGGGCATCAAGCTGGGCTACGACGGGCACTGTAGGGATCGGGGGATCGGCGCCGATCCTGGAAAGCCGTTCTGCGTCCGGCTCGAGGTCCCCGAGGAGGGGCTCACCCGCTGGGA
>DAOUZG010000055.1 GCA_030665705.1 Deltaproteobacteria bacterium
AATCGCGTAGGGAAGATAGGTCGGGAGCAGCGTGATCGAGATACGTACCAGGTCCCCCGCCTCCAGTCCGATCGCGACGAGATCCTCCACGTAGCGCAGCAGGTTCTGCACCAGCAGGAGCAGTCCGATCACGCCGAGTCCGAGAGCCGTATGGACCATGATCTCGGCCAGAATGGAGCGCCACAGAAGCCTGGGGGCGGGCATGGGCCGGCTATGCTATCGGCTCCCCCGAACCTCGCAATGTCGACACTTTCGAGTACGCCCCTCGCGTCGCTTGCAACGCGTCTGTCGGAGCCGCCCCCGGCCGCGCGCATTCTCGTGGTCCGTCTCGGCGCCGTGGGGGACGTCGTGCGAACCCGGATCGCCTTCGCGGGTCTTCGTGAGCTGTATCCCCGGGCAACCCTCGAGTGGCTTGTCGAGGATCGCGCCGCCGATGCCCTCGATGGGATCGTGGGCCTGGATGCCATCCTGCGCGTGCCACGCCGAAGACTCTCCCCGCTGCGGGGAGCTCGCTCGCTCCGGCTTCTGGGTGACCTCGTGCGGGATCTCCGGGCCCGCCGGTACGATCTCGCGGTCGACTTTCACGGGATCCTCAAGAGCGCCCTCCTGATCCGTGCGAGCGCTACACCGAACCGTGTTGGTTACGATCGGGTTTTCGCGCGTGAGGGGAGCCACCACTTCTACAACCACCGGGTCCGGATCTGCCCTGCGCATCTGGGTCGCTTCGAGCGAAACGCGGCCCTCGTGAGATACCTCGGGGGGGACGTTCCCGAGCGACCTCCCCCGCTCCGTCTGGCCCCAGAGGCGGAGCAGGACCTCGAGCGCGCATCGATCCCGGCCGAGTCGGTGGTCATGCACGCCGGAACCAGTGAGGCGACCCGCTACAAGCGCTGGCCTGCGCAACGGTTCGCCCGGGTGGCGCGACGACTCCGTGAGGAACACGGCTGGCCCACGCTCGTGACCTGGGGACCGGTCCCGGGCGAGCGGGAGCGTGCCGAAGAGGTCGTGAGCGCGGCCGACGGAGCGGCCACGCTGGGTCCGCCGACGCCGAGCGTTGCTCATCTCCTGGCGCTTCTTTCCCGGGCGCGGGTGTTCGTTGGCTGCGACTCCGGCCCCATGCATCTGGCGGCGCTGGCCCGGCGCCCCCTGGTGGTCCTGTACGGGGCGACCGACCCGGTGGAGAATGCCCCGTTTTCGGGCGTGCCCTCGCGCGTCCTCCGCCACGATGTGGGGTGCAACCCCTGTCGGGAGGGCTGTCCGGTCCGAGTCTGTATGGATGCGATCGGCGTAGAAGAGGTGGTTGCCGCCGTCGCCGAGGTCGTTGCCGCTCCCCAGACGGTCCAGTAGGGTTTGCCGAACGAGCGGGGAGAGAATTTGTCTAAGTGCCTGTGACCAAAGAGAAAATCACCGTAATCCTCCCGAACCATCTGGGGGACGTCGTCATGGCCACCCCCGCGCTCCGCGCACTCCGGGCGGGGTTCCCGGAGGCAGAGATCCGGGGGGTGGTCCGAGAGACGCTCATGCCGGTACTCCGGGGGGCCCCGTGGCTCGACCGGCTGGTAGGGCACGACGTCTACCGGCGGTCCAGCGCGCTCCCGCGGCTCCGCTCCCGCCTGCGGCTCGCGCGTTCGCTGCGCGACAGTGGCACGGTGCTCGTCCTTCCGAACTCCTTCTCCAGCGCCCTGCTCGCGGCCGCAACGGGCGCGCCGCGCCGCGTCGGGTACAGGCGCGGCGGACGAGGGTGGCTCCTTTCGGACCCCCTCGCTCCCCCGCGGGAGAACGGGCGGGTCGTCCCCCTGGCGATGGAGCGCTACTACCTGAACCTCGTCTGTCACCTGGGCTGTTCCGACACCGGCACGGAGCTGCAGCTCTTCACGGAGCCCGAGTCCGACAAGGCCTGCGACGAGCTGCTCGCGCGCCACGGCGTGGACCTGCGACAGCGGCTGGTCTGCCTGGCACCGGGAGCGGGGTTCGGTCCCTCGAAGCTCTGGCCGCTCGAGTACTTCGGTGAGGTGGCGCGGGTGCTATCCGACGAGGGACACGCGGTGGCCCTCGTCCACGCTCCGGGAGAGGAGAGCATCGCCGAGGAGGTGGCGCGTCACGCCGGTCCGGGACTCCACTGCCTGGGCGGGGCGAGCCTGGGTCTCTCACTTCTCAAGTCGGTTCTTTCGCGGGCGAGCCTGCTCATCTGCAACGACGCGGGAACGCGACACATCACCGCCGCCTTCGGGGTCCCCACGCTCGTTCTCATCGGTCCCACGAGCACTCGCTACACGAACCTGAACCTCCGTCGGACGAAGGTGCTGCGTGAAGAGGTGGAGTGCGCCCCCTGCCAGCTCAAGGTCTGCCCGATCGACCATCGGTGCATGACGTGGCTGCGACCCTCCCGCGTGCTCGGCGAGGCCCGGGCGGCCCTGAGCGACCCCGACTGGACTGGGGACCTCCATCTCGAGCTGGGTCGGTGAACCCCACCCGCGACCTCTCGATCAACCTCGTGGCGTGGAACGTCCGCGATGGGGTGCCGGACGGCGGCGCGCGAAGGAGTATCGTGCGATCCTCGCGTGGCACCGGGCAGGACGGCCGCCCGCGGCGGGACTGCGCGCCCTCTCGAAGCCGAACCTGAGGAATGCAGCATGAAGATCCTGGTTACAGGGGGAGCCGGGTTCATCGGGTCGCACCTCGTGGAAGGGCTCCTGCAGGAGGGCCACGAGGTGCGGTTGCTCGACACGCTCGAGCCCCAGGTGCACGGCGACGCAGGCGTGTGGCCCGACTACCTCTGCTCCGACGCGGAACGGATCCGGGGTGACGTCCGGGATCCCGACGTGGTCGCCGACGCGCTCGACGGGGTGGACGTCGTCTATCACCAGGCCGCTCTCGTCGGCGTCGGGCAGTCGATGTACGAGATCCAGCGCTACGTCTCCGCGAACACGCTCGGCACGTCGGTGCTCTTGGAGGAGGTGGTTCGGCGCCGGGACCGGATCCAGCGCGTGATCGTTGCGTCGTCGATGTCGGTCTACGGCGAGGGGGCCTACCTCGACGAGAACGGCCGGCCCGCCTGCCCCGAGCTCCGGCCGACGACCCAGCTCGAGAAGCGCCAGTGGGAGCTGCGCGACGAGCGTGGCCGGACGCTCCGGCCCGTCGCAACGGAGGAGTCCAAGCCCCTGTTCCCGACCTCGGTCTACGCGGTCACCAAGCGAGACCACGAGGAACTCTGCTGCGCGGTCGGCACCGCCTACGGGATCCCCACCGTTGCGCTCCGTTACTTCAACGTGTACGGCTCTCGACAGGCCCTCTCAAACCCCTATACCGGCGTAGTGGCGATCTTCAGCGCTCGGCTGCTCAACGGGAAGGCTCCCCTCGTCACCGAGGACGGGGAGCAGACGCGGGACTTCGTACACGTCTCCGACGTCGTGCGAGCGAACCTCCTGGCGCTGCGCTGCTCCGCGGAGAGCGGGCGCGTCTTCAACGTGGGCACGGGGCGGCCCGTCACGATCCGGCGAGTCGCGGAGCTTCTCGCGGACCACCTCGGGGTCCCCATCGCGCCCGACATCACGGGCCGCTTCCGGGCCGGTGACATCCGACACTGCTACGCGGATCTCGGGCGCGTGAGCGCCGAGCTAGGCTACGAGCCGAAGGTTGCGCTCGAGGAGGGGATCGCCGAGGTCGTGGAGTGGGTTCGGACGCAGTCGGCCGAAGACCGGGTGGAGCAGGCGGTCGGTGAGCTTCTCAGGCGGGGGCTCACGCGGTGATCGCCCCCGACCGCGCCGCTTCGCTGGTTCGGGCCTTCACGGGTCGACGCCTGCTCGTGGTCGGAGACGTGATTCTCGACCGCTACGTCTGGGGGCGGGTGGATCGGATCTCGCCCGAGGCGCCCGTCCCGGTGGTTCAGGTGAAGCAGGAGTCGGTCATGCCGGGGGGCGCAGGGAACGTGGCGCGCAACCTCTCCGCGCTCGGCGCACACGTCGAGCTCGTAGCGGCGGTGGGGGAGGACGAGACCGGACAGGAGCTCGCGCGCCTGTTTTCCGACTGTAAGATCGATCCTGAGGGCTTGCTCACCGACGCGGGCCGCCCGACTACGGTCAAGACGCGCGTGATCGCCCGGGCCCAGCAGGTGGTCCGGTTCGACCAGGAGTCGGAGGAGCTGTTGGCGAGGGACACCGTCGATCGGCTCCTCGCCGCGGTCCGGGAGCGCGCCGCGCGCGTCGACGGGATCATTCTGCAGGACTACGGGAAAGGGGTCCTCTTTCCGGAGGTGATCGAGGCGATCATGGCGACCTCAGCCGAGCACCAGCTGCCGGTCTTCGTGGACCCCAAGGCGGAACACTGGGAGTACTACCGAGGGGCCGAGCTCCTCAAGCCCAACCTCCGGGAGGCGGTGGAGGTGACCGGTATCCGCGTCCGCGACGAGGAGGACCTGGCACGGCTCGGCCGCGGGGTGCTCGAGCACTGCGGGGTGCGTACGGTCGCCATCACCCGTGGGGAGCACGGCATCTCCCTCTTCTACGAGGAGGGCGGAATCGACCACGTCCCGACCGAGCCTCGTGCGGTCGCGGATGCGACGGGGGCCGGAGACACGGTGATTGCGACCCTCGCCCTCGCCCGGCTCTCCGGCGGCTCGTGGGTCGAGGCGGCCGTTCTGGCCAATGAAGCGGCGGGAGTCGTGGTCGAGGTGCCTGGCACCGCCTCGGTCACGCCCGAGGAGCTGATGCGGGTCGCAGCCCGGAGCGAATCGTGATCCGGTCGATGACCGCCTTCGGCCGAGGGGAAGCGGTTCTGGGGCCCGGCGCGGTCACCGCCGAGGTCCGGACCGTCAACTCCCGTCATCTCGACCTCCGCCTCCGGCTTCCGCGCGAGTGCACGGAGCTGGAGCCGGTGCTGCGCTCGGAGGTTTCCCGCCACTTCGCCCGAGGACAGGTGGAGGTGACCGTGCGGCTCCCCGAGGAGTCCGGCGCCTCCCCCGAGGTCGCGGTCGACCTGGAAACGGCCGCACGCTATGTGGAGGTCGCCGACAGGCTTCGCAAGCAGCTCGGCATCAAGGGGGGCCTCTCCGTCGAGACCCTGCTCGGTCTGCCCGAGGTCGTGCAGCTTCGGGAGCCGGAGCTTCCGGCCTCTGAGCTCACGCAGGCGGTCCTCGGCGCGGCGGAGCAGGCCTGTGGGGCGGCGGCCCAGATGCGGCGGAGAGAGGGGGAAGCCCTCGAGGCCGAGTTCTCGGCACGCCTCGGAGAGATCGAGGAGCTGGTCACACGGATCGCGGAGAGGGCCGATGAGGTAAACGAGGGGCTCAGGGAGCGTCTCCGGCTGCGACTGGCGACGCTGGCCCCCGAGGCTGGTGTGGATCCGGCGCGGCTTGCCCAGGAAGTGGTCTTTTACGCGGATCGGATGGACGTGACCGAGGAGCTCGTGCGGCTGCGGAGTCATCTCGCACAGTTCCGGGAGTCGTTGTCCACGAGCGGCCCGGTGGGTCGGAAGCTCGAGTTTCTGCTTCAGGAGCTGTCGCGGGAGGCGAATACCATCGGGAGCAAGGCTTCCGACGGGGAGATTCCGACCTGGGTCGTGGAGCTCAAGACCGGGCTCGAGAAGCTGCGAGAGCAGGCGTTGAACGTGGAATGAAGCTTCTGAGCGTGGGGTACGGCAACGTCGTGGTGGCATCGAGGGTGGTCGCCGTCATCGGCCCCGGTGCGGCACCGATCCGTCGCCTCCGAACCGAGGCCCGCGAGCGGGGGAAGCTCATCGACGCCACCGAGGGTCGCAAAACCCGGTCGGTCATCGTGACCGACTCGGACCACGTGATCCTGTCGGCAGTCCAGGCGGAGACCCTGGTGAGCCGGCTCCTCGGCGCGGAGGGCGAGGGGAGGGAGCCGTGAGCCCGCAGGACGCCCGGCTGGTGGACGCAAGCGGGCGGACCGGGATTCCGTTCGTCGTCTCGGGCCCCTCCGGGGTCGGGAAGAGCACCCTCCTGCGCCGGGTGCTCGCCCGGGATTCGGGAATCGCCTTCTGCGTCTCCCACACGACACGAGTCCCGCGTGGGGGCGAGCGCAACGGAGAGGACTACCACTTCGTCGACGACCCGGCCTTCGATCGCGGGGTCGAGGAGGGTCGCTTCCTCGAGTGGGCGGTCTACCAGGGGAACAGGTACGGCACCAGCCGCGAGGCGGTGGAGGGGCCGACACGCAAGGGGATCGACCTGATCCTCGAGGTGGAGGTTCAGGGGGCGCGTCAGCTCCGCGACCGGCTCCCCGGTGCGGTTTTTGTCTTCGTGCTCTCGCCCTCACTGAAGTGCCTCGAGGAGCACCTCCGCGAGCGGAAATCCGACAGCGAAGAGGCGATCCGGGAACGCCTGGCGCGAGCCCGGGAGGAGGTGCGGGAGGTCCGGCGGTACGATTACGTGGTGGTCAACGACGACCTGGATCGAGCCGTGGAGGACTTGATCCACGTGATCGAGGCTTGCCGGATGGTCCGGGCCCGGGTCGTGCCGATGCTTCGGGATCGATTCGATTTCGGCTAGAGCAAAAGGGGCTTATCCTTAACGCTGAATGGCGCGCTTTAACGAGATCGCCGAGAAGGTCCAGGAGACCTTTCCCAGCGCCAACCTGGCGATGCTGCAGAAGGCCTACGTCTACTCGGCGAAGGTCCACCAGGGACAGATTCGTCTTTCGGGGGAGCCCTACCTGACCCACCCGCTCGCCGTGGCCGACATCCTGGCCGATATGCGCCTCGATGAGGTCACCGTGGCGGCAGGGCTGCTCCACGACACGATCGAGGACACGCTGGCGGACGAGGAGAACATCCGCCGAGAGTTCGGCGACGAGATCGCCTCGTTGGTTGTCGGGCTGACGAAGATCAGCAAGATGGAGTTCGCCAGCCAGCAGGAACGTCAGGCCGAGAACTTCCGGAAGATGCTCCTGGCGATGGCCAAGGACATCCGCGTCATCCTGATCAAGCTCGCCGACCGCGTCCACAACATGCGTACGCTCCAGCACATGAACGAGGACTCGGCTCGCCGGATCGCGCAGGAGACCCTCGACATCTACGCACCGCTCGCGCACCGCCTCGGAATCTACGGGATGAAGCAGGAGCTCGGGGAGCGGGCGTTTAAACAGCTCTATCCCGAGCTCTATGCGGACATTTCCGGAAGGGTCAGCGGACTCCAGAAGGAGCGAGAGCACTACGTCGAGACCGTCATCGGGCGTCTCTCCGAGGTGTTGCACGAGGGGGGGATCCGGGCCGACGTGAGTGGCCGGGTCAAGGACATCTACAGCCTGTATCAGAAGATGGAGCTTCAGCAGGCGCAGGTCAGCCAGATCTACGACCTGATCGCTTTTCGCGTGATCGTCGATGGTCCCGTCGCCACCTGCTACGAAACGCTGGGGATCGTACACAGCATCTGGACCCCGGTCCCCGGTCGTTTCAAGGACTACATCGCGATGCCGAAACCCAACGGATACCAGTCGCTCCACACGGCGGTGATCGGTCCGTTCGGCGAGCGCATGGAGATACAGATCCGGACGCCCGAGATGCATCGCGTCGCGGAGTTCGGGATCGCCGCCCACTGGAAGTACAAGGAGGATCCCTCACTCGACGACACGGAGGAGCGGCAGTTCGCATGGCTGCGTCAGCTCCTCGAGTGGCAACAGCAGCTCGAAGATCCAAACGAGTTCCTGGAGGCCGTTCGCGTCGATCTGTTTGCGAGCGACGTCTTCGTCTTCACCCCGCGTGGCGATGTCATCTCGCTTCCCAAGGGTTCCACGCCGATCGACTTCGCCTACGCGGTCCACAGCGAGATCGGGAACCAGTGCGCTGGCGCCCGTGTGAACGGCAAGCTGCTTCCCCTGCGGCACCGCCTCTCGAACGGTGACATCGTCGAGATCCTGACATCGCCCCATCAGCACCCGCGCCAGGAGTGGCTCGATCATGTCGTCACCGCGAGGGCCCGCAGCCGCATCCGGTCCTACCTGCGCTCGAGGCAGATCGAGCACGCCCGGACGCTCGGTACTGAGATCCTGAAACGCGAGCTCCAGCAACGAGGGATCAACTTCGACAAGGTCCGGAAGAGCGGTGAGCTCACCGGCGTCGCGAAAGAGCTCGGCCAGAAAGGGCTCGAGCCGATGCTTGCCGCTGTCGCCTACGGAAAGCTCCACCCGCGGCAGGTCATTCGCAAGCTCCGACCCGGAGAGGAACCGCGCCAGCGCGGACTGCTCCAGCGCGTGCTCAGACCCCGTCGCCGGGACCTCGGCGTGCAGGTCGACGGCATGGACAACGTGCTCGTTCGGTTCGCACGTTGCTGCAACCCGCTCCCCGGCGACGCCGTCGTCGGCTACATCACACGCGGGCGGGGCGTGACGATCCACACCCGGGACTGCCCCAAGTCCTTTCACCTCGACCATGAGCGCAAGGTCTCGGTGACGTGGGAGGGAACGCCGGAGGAGACGCGGTCGGTTCGTGTCCGCGTCGTATCCGAGGACCGACAGGGGCTCCTGGCGGAGATCTCCAAGCGGATCAGCGCAGAGGGCATCAACATCCAGAGTGCCCGGATCGCGACCGACGGGCAGAACCGCGCCGTCCAGAACTTCGAGCTCGCAGTTCGGGACACCCGCCACCTCGGCGAAGTCGTCAAACAGCTCTCGAAGATCCGCGGAGTGCTCTCCGTGGAGCGGCTGCGCGGTTGAACGATCCAGTGCCCGCCTCGCCCGACTCCGATCGTCCACGACCACGGGTCAGCGGCGTCGTCATCTGCTTCAACGAAGAGCAGACGATCGCACGCTGTCTCGAGTCGCTGGCGTGGTGCGACGAGATCGTCGTGGTCGATTCCGGCTCGACCGATCACACGCGGGAGATCGTCCGGCAAGCCACGCCGCGCGTGATCGAGCAGGAGTTTCTCGGCTCCGTCAAGCAAAAGAACTTCGCGCTCGACCAGGCAAGCCACGACTGGGTGGTCTGCCTCGACGCCGACGAGGCGCTCTCCCTGGAGCTCCAGCGCGAGATCGGCGAGGCGTTGGCCGGCGACGACGGAA
>DAOUZG010000268.1 GCA_030665705.1 Deltaproteobacteria bacterium
GAGGTTGAGGATGTTGAGAATGGGCCTCGTGATGAGAGTCTGGAGGGCGATCTCGCTGTTGAGCGTTGCTTCGTAGCCCGAGGTTCGCTCGAGCTCGGTGGATGCTTCGTTCTCCGCCTGCGCCTCCTCCACGATCCGGACGGTCAGTAGGTCTCCGACCCGCTTGGCCCGATTCTCGAACGCGAGGAACCGTCGGGACGCGTCTCCTCGCCAGAGGGACCCCTCCGCCGGTTCATAGACGGGTTCGGATGGCACGGGCGGCGTCGGCAGTGGAGGCGGATGCGGGTTGATTCCGGGGACGGCCGGCATCACCGAGCACGCCGTCAGCAGTAGCCCGAGCAGGATGCAGCCCGATCGTCTCATGGGCCACCTCCGACGCCCGGTAGGGCCACGCGCCCGCGGCGCTCGCCGGTAACCTCGACGAGAAACCGGCGACGAGTGGTCGGGTTCTCGGCACGAATCACCTGTCCCAGGACCCCGTTCTCCAGAGCCCGCGCGTCCATCTTCAGCTCGAGGCCGGGAGTCTGCGCCTCCACCCGGATGCGGTCGCTTCGCCGCACGAGGCGTTCGAGCTGCAGAGAGGAGCGGAGCAGGGGTGCCCCGTCTCCGGTCGCGCGCTCGACACGCTTGCCGAGCACTTCCTCGAGGCTCGTCAGGATTCCCCTCGGCAGTCCCCGAAGGCCACGCTCCTCCAACCGCACCGATTCCGCGTCGAGAACCTGCCCGCGTCGGAGGGTGCGGGCAGCGACGACGATCGGCTGACGCACGTCGACCTCCACCCAGGCCGTCCGCTCTACCTTCGGCGCGGACTCAGCTGTGGGGTCGATCACGGACACCGTTGCGCTCACGCGCCCGAGGAAATCCTCTCCGGGTCGAAAGCGAATCACCGTGCGATGCGCGTGCGCCGAAACCGGAAACGTCTTGGGGAGGTTCCATCTCGATAGGCGAACGGTTTCGGGCGCCCACGGCATCCGTAGTCGGATGGCCTTCTCGAGGGTCTCCCGGACCTCCTGCGCCCGGACCTCGCGGTACGCGGTGTGGACCCGGACCTGTGGCGGTACCTCGACGGTCACATTCGGATCGACCCGGAGAATCTGCTCGCGGATGGAAGTGCCGGAGAGCACGCGTGCGCGGGCCGGGCTCGCCGCCGGGCCAAAGGAGAGGCGGGCCAGCGCTGTGCGACGCTCATCGGAGAGCCCTTCGAAGCTGGCGATCTCTTCGAGCGTGATGGTTGCGCGCTCCACAGCGGAGTTAGGCCCGATCCGGACCACCCCGTCGGCCGAGCTTGCCTCGCTCGGGAAGAGAAGGAGCAGTGCGAGCAGGAGTCGGTACACGGCTATCGCTGGGTCACGAAGCGGAGCATCTCGTCCGCGGTTGAGATGACACGCGTATTGGCCTCGAAGGCTCGCTGCGCGAGGATCAGGTTGACGAGCTCCTCCGCGATGTTGACGTTGGACTCTTCGAGAGCCCCCTGTGCGATCTGTCCGAAGGCGTCCTCTCCGGGTGTCCCGGTCGTGGGCGGGCCGGAGGACTCGGTCTCAGCCAGCAGGTTGTGTCCGATCGCACGCAGACCCGACGGGTTCGTGAAGCGGTACACCTGGATCTGTCCGACCTCCGTGGGAGCCGGGCTCCCCGGCTCGGTCACGCGGACGCGTCCGTCGGGTGTGATCGTGACGGTGAGCGTGTCGGAGGGGAGCGTGATCGGCGGGTCGAGGAGCAGACCCGAGGAATTCACCAGGTTGCCGTTCACGTCGAGCTTAAAGGAACCGTCCCGCGTGTAGGCCAGATCGCCGTTGAACTGACGGATTCCGAAGAAGCCGTCCCCCTCGATCGCCAGGTCGAGCGGCTGCTCCGTGTTCCGAAGCGTTCCCATCGAGTGAATCTGCTCCGTTGCCACGACCCGTGTGCCGCGTCCGAACTGCAGACCCGTGGGGCTGCCCCCCTCCGCCGCCGGCGCCTGGACCGTCTCGTACAGAAGGTCCTCGAACTGCGCCCGCATGCGCTTGAAGCCTACGGTCCCCAGGTTCGCGAGGTTGTTCGCGATCACGTCGATCCGAACCTGCTGCGCCGTCGATCCCGTGACTGCGGTGAACATGGCTGAGCTGGACATTTCGAGCTTCCTCCGTATCCGCGAGTGCTACCGGTCAATCCCGAGCAGACGCTGGGTAATCTCGTCGTTCGTGCGCAGGCCACGCATGGCGGCCTCGAACGCGCGTGCCGTCTGCATCAGAGCGGCGATCTCGGCCCCGAGGTTCACGTTGGACCCCTCCACGAAGCCGACGGCGACGCGTGGCCGGTCGACCGTCTCCGGGGCCGCCCCGGGCAGGGCGCGGATGAGGCTCTCCCCCACTTTCTCGAGGCGCGCTGGATCGGTGAACCGGACCACCTGAAGTCGACCCACCAGGCCGTCAGCGGTCTCGACCGCTCCGTCTCCCGTCACGTTCGCGCTCTGTCCGGCCGGAATCGCGATCGGTCCCCCTTCACCGAGGACCGGTCGGCCGTTCGGGAGCACCAACCGACCCTGCGCATCCACGCGGAAGTCTCCCCGCCGCGTGTACAGCGGCTCCCCCCCTTCGCCCTCCACCACGAAGAACCCCTCTTCCTCGAGGGCCGCGTGGAGAGGCTCTCCCGTCAGGCGAGGTGTGCCGGGCGAGAGATCGATCGATCCTTCCGACACACCCGCGTAGGGCATCGCGGCCGCCAGTACCGTGTCGAAGATCGTTCGATCGCGTAGGAAGCCGGCCGTATCGGCATTGGCGATGTTGTTCGCGATCACCTCGAGCTGCGCCAGTTCGGCAACCGCCCCGGTGTACGCGACGTAGACTCCACCCGCCATGGCGGAAGCCTTTTGCAAGGCCGATGCCGTCGTGCGTGTCGCGAGGAGTCGGTTAGTGGAGGAGGGAGGGTCGGCTGCGACCGGGCAACTGCTGCCGCGTGGGCAGGACCAGGCCGAGCACGAGAAGGTCGATGGTGCGGTCGTCGTCTTCCGTCTCCGGAGAGGCGGGTCGGTCGCGCGACCCCGCGGGGGGGGCGCTGGGT
>DAOUZG010000308.1 GCA_030665705.1 Deltaproteobacteria bacterium
GAACAGCGCCTCGATATCGTCCATCGCGGCGTCGGACTCGGTCTGCTCGTCGAACTTGGCCTCCTCCCAGTTCTTCGAGATGTAGTACGCCTCCCTCTTCGTCGCGAAGTCGTTGTTCTCGACGAGCTCCTTGGACAGAGCCATCATGCGAAGTGTCTGCGCGAAGCTCTTGACCGTGTTCACGCTGAGCGTCCGGACCTTGAACTGCTTGCCGATCTCCAGGTAGCCCTCGCGCTCATCGTAGGAGACGTTCGAGAGCGCCCGGACCGGGAGCTTCAAGTCGGGCCGGGTGCCGCGCTGGATGGTGCGAAAGACGCGGTCAGCCGTGTTCCGGATCTGAGCCACCGTCTCCTCGTCGGTCGCGTGGACCCGTTGAGCCTTTTTCTTGCGGACGGTCTTGGGCGTCCGCTTTCGGACCGATGGACGCGCCGCGCTCTCCTTTCGACCTGCCTTTCTCCGAACCGCCATCACATCCTCCGGCTACGCTCTAGGACCTTGGTGAGCTTCTCGATCGTGCGTTCCCGGTCTCTGTCGGGAAGGCCGAGGATCTCCTGCAGCGCGATCGCCACGTGCGGGATGTAGCGTTCGATGAAGCTCCGCTTCTTGGCCTCGTCGGCTTCGCGGCGCCGTCGCCTGAGGTGCGTCGAGAGTCGTCGGCCGCAGTCCTGTAGCGCAAGCTTGATCTCCCGAAGAATCTCGGGATACCCCGCAATCGCCTCCTTCGACTCGGACGTGAAGGGGACCCAGACACTGGCGATGTGCACGAGGACCACCGCGGCCCCGATCGGGAGCGCCCCCTTTGGCTGCGAGAGCCCGTACTTCTTCCAGTCCGTGGTGAGCACCGCGCGGGTGATCGCACACCCCCCCTGCTGGTACTGGAGGGGCACACGGTTCGCGAAACGGTAGAGCGTCACCGGCTCGTCAGCGGGGAGGTTCCCGCCCCACGCCACGGCCGCCTCGATCAGGAACGGGTTTCCCCGGTAGACGGCGGGGCGGCGCGTCACCGCGGTACAGAACTCGGAGGGCTGGATCGTATCCAGCGCCCGACCGAGCAGATCCTCGCCGATCGGCGCGATGCAATCGGTCGGCGGAGCCATGATCTTGGTCGCGGCGATCCCTCGGTGAAGCTGCTCGGCCTCGCCACGGTCGAGCGACCGAGGCTTGCGGCTGTGAGCGAGGCCTGCGTTCTGACAGATCTCCTGCGCGGTGCGTGGGGAGACCCGGCTGAAGCTGCCCGAGAGGAAACTCGAGAGGTTCCGGGAATGGGAGTCGTGGAGCATCTGGAGGAGGATCCCGAGCTCGACGCCGTAGGGGTGGGGGCGGATCTCGGCCGTCTCCGGGGGCAGCTCCTCGGTCACCCGCTCGTGGACGATCATCTCCTCGTCGCTCTCCCGCGCGGGGAGCAGGTAGCGCACGGTGGCGTGCGGATTCGCAAGGGAGATTTGGTGGATGTAGGCGTCGACCGAGTGCTGCCCCTTCCGGTAGCTCGCCTCGAGCTCGATCGTCACGCGTGTACCGTGCGGAAGGTCCCAGTCGACCTCCTCCTTCCCGCGCACCTTCGGCTGGTTCTTCTGGGTGTCGATCGCGATCTCGAAACGCGTGGCCTTCCGGTCGGGGCTCGTCCGGGTGACCACCACGATGGGCCGACCGGTCGTAAGCAGGCCGTACATCCCCGCCGCGCTGACGCCGATCCCCTGCTGGCCCCGGCTCATCTTGAGCCGGTGGAACTTGGAGCCGAACAGGAGCTTCCCGAACACGAGCGGCACGTGTCGGCTGACGATCCCGGGCCCGTTGTCGGTGCAGGTGACGCGGAACCGATCCTCCGCGAGCTGGTCGATCCGGACCTCCACGTCAGCGGCGATACGGGCCTCGTCGGCCGCGTCCAGGGCGTTGTCAACGAGCTCCTTGATCGTGGTGAGGAGCGCCTTGCTCGGGTTGTCGAAACCGAGCAGGTGGCGGTTCTTGGCAAAGAACTCCGAGACCGAGATCTCCCGCTGGCGGGTGGCCATCGTCTCAGCTGTGACGCGACCGCTTGAGGGGCCCTTGGGTCGCCCGCGTTTGGCGGGTGCGGCCTCACGGCGAGGGGTGCCGGTGCGCCGCCTCGCGCCCTTCGCTCGGGTCCGCGTGGGGCTTCGCCCCGGGGTCCCGCTCCGGGAAGGGCGCGCCTGGGCGGCTGCCTCGAAAGGCAGGGTCGGCTGATCCTTCATCGGTTCTCACCCCCCGGGGGGAGGTGAGGGTAGCGTCACCCGACCTTGACGTCCGCTCCCTTGAAGTGCCCGACGAGCTGGACGCGGCCCGAGTTGATCAGGTGCTGGACGGTTGCGACGACCTCGTCATCGGTCTCG
>DAOUZG010000073.1 GCA_030665705.1 Deltaproteobacteria bacterium
GTCCGCGCGGCGGGGAACGTGGACCGAGAATTGCTGCGGCGGGTCGATCACCTAGCCGCGGCGATCATGGCGGCTCCGCCCGGGATCTAGGCGACGACCCCGATGATGCTTCCGGCCGGGACGTTTGAGTGCCCGTTGATCAAACCGGTGTCCTTTGCGGTCCAGCCTACGATCGATGCGGGCTCCCCTTCGGTCGAGCCTGCGGTCGATGCAGTCACCCCTACGATCGAGTCTACGGTCGAAGCGGTCGCCCCTGCGATCGAAACGCTCTTCGATGCGGTCCCCCTTCCGTTCCAGGCGCTCGGCTAGCTTGTCCTTGCCTGCGGCTCTTGCGCGCTCCGCCTTCCACTCGAGGCGCTCGTGGATGCGCTCGCCCCTTCGGTCCAGTCGGTGGTCGATTCGGTCTCCCTTGCGATCCATCCTGTGGTCGATTCGATCACCTCTTCGGTCGAGACGCTCCTCGATCCGGTCCCCCCGGCGGTCGAACCGGTCGCTCAGGCCCCCATCCTCATCGGCCAGGCCGGCCTGCGCCGTCAAACCGAGCGACGCTGCCACCAAAACCGCGTAAAGGTGAATCCGGCTCATCCTTCAGTCCTCCCGTTGCTCGAGGCTTGCTCCGCCTCCACACTTCTAACCGGTGAGCGGTCGGACGGTTTCGGACCGGGCCACGTCAGCCGCGCCCCCGAGCAGCTCTGCCCTCGCGTTCTCAATCCACCGACGCGTGGA
The DNA here is from genome assembly GCA_030665705.1 of Deltaproteobacteria bacterium. Classification (GTDB taxonomy): domain Bacteria; phylum Myxococcota_A; class UBA9160; order SZUA-336; family SZUA-336; genus DAOUZG01. Next base: position 727 of record DAOUZG010000073.1, read on the forward strand.
CCGGAGGTAAGCGATCGTTCCAAGGTGCCGCCCGCTCGAGCTGCGCCGCGACCCTAAGCAGCAAGTCCTCCCGGCCGTATGCGGCGACGAGCTGGACCCCGATCGGGAGACCCTCGGCGCTCGTGTGGAGCGGCAGCGAGATGGCGGGCTGGCCGGTCAGGTTGAACAGGAGGGTGAAAAGTCCGAGCGGTGCGGTTCGCACGTGTCCTTCGAGGGGTACGTCCGGTGGACTCTCGAACTCGCCCACTCGGGCCGGCAGCATGCCCAGCGTGGGAGTCATCAACAGGTCGAACCCAGCGTCCCACCATCGCACCGTGCGACGCGTCAACACCGCGAGCGATTCCCGAAGAGCGATGTGCTCGGGAGCCGAACGCGAACGCCCGAGCTCGGCCATCGCCCAGTTCGCCGGCTCCACGTCATCCGCCTCGATCCGCCGGCCGATCGCCTCGCTCCACCGATCCAGCTCACCGGCAATGCACTGCGAGACAAGCGTGAACCACGTGATACCCGGCTCGGAGCTCTCGAGCGTATCGGGGTGGGACTCCTCGACGCGATGCCCGAGTGACTCGAGGAGCTTCCCCGTGTGCACGGCCGCAGCCGCCACGTCCGCGGGTAGCGCCACGGCCTCGGTCGGCGATCGCGCCAGCACGCCGATCCTGAGCTGTCCCGGCTCCGCGCCCACCTCCGTGCGAAACGGACGAGCGGGAGGGGGCGCTCGGTAGGGGTCACCCGGCATCGGCCCATCCACCGCGTCGAGAATCGCGGCAGTGTCGCGTACCGATCGGGTAAGGACGTGCTCGACGCCGAGCCCGCACCAGCTCTCGCTCAGGTCCGGGCCGAGCGACGTGCGACCCCGCGAGGGTTTGAGTCCCACCAGTCCACACGAGCTGGCCGGGTTTCGGATCGAGCCGCCCGCGTCGCTACCGTGGGCTGCAGCAACCATTCCCGAGGCCACCGCGGTCGCGGAGCCACCGCTGGAGCCACCCGGAGTTCGCGCGGTGTCCCACGGGTTACGGGTCGGCCCGTACGATACCGGCTCCGTGACTCCATGGTGGCCCAGCTCGGGTGTGTTGGTTCGGCCCAGAAGGACGAAACCCGCCCGGCGCAGCCTCGTGGTCAGGTAGGCGTCGCGGGGAGCCACCCAACCGAGCTCCTTGAGCAGCTGCATGCCGGCGTGGTAAGGAGCCCCGGCGATCGTGCAGCCTAGGTCCTTCACGAGGAAGGGGACGCCCGGGAAAGATGCGTCGGGCAGCGGCTCGGAGCGGGCTGCGTCAAGTGCCTGCTCGAACAGCCGAATGATCACCGCGTTCAGCTTCGGATCGAGCCGCTCGATCCTCTCGATCGCCGCACGCACCAGCTCACCGCGGCTGATCGCTCTCGCCCGCACGAGCTCCGCCTGGGCCGTGGCGTCGAGGAGGCTCAGGTCGTTACCCATGGCGCTTGTCCCCCGGGCCCCGGTGGTCCTCTACGACAGTTTGTGCCGAGTCAGAAGCTCACGGATCGACTCTCTCTCAGCGTCCTTGATTTGCGGAAGTGGGCTTCGGACTCGGGCCGTGATGGGGTGCCCCATCTGGCGGAGCGTTTCTTTGAAAACGGCATGGCGAGACGGGTTCCGTCCGGTCTGCTTGAGGGGCAGGCGGCTCAAGACTTTGAAGGCCGACTTCTGAACCCACGCAGGAAGGCTGAACGAGTTCAGGAACGGGATGAGATCGAGCATCCTCTCCTGGAGCTGCCCAGCGGTCGCGTTGTCCTGCTTCTGCCAGGCGGTAAAGCATTCCACCACGGTCTTCGGGAACAGCGAGGGCAGGAGTCCGATCACGCCGCTCCCACCGCGCTCCAGGATAGGGAGCAGGGATAGGCTGTTGCCGCTAAAGAGAGCCACGTCCCGGTTGCGGATCAGGTCCAGGTGCCGACTGATCTCTCGGATGCTCAAGATGCTGTCCTTGATCCCGGCCATTCCGTCGAGGGTCAAGATCTTCCCGATCTCCTCCGGGGTGAGAAACACCTGGGACTGCTGTGGGTAGTTGTAATAGAAGATCGGCTTGGCCGATTCTCGGCATAGGGTAGAGAACAGGTCGTAGACCGCATCAAACGCGACGGGAAAGTACGTGGGCACGAGAATGAGGAAGGCGTCAACGCCGAAGCCCCCCAATTCGCGTACGAACTGGAGAGTCTCGGCAGCACTGCAATAACCTCCACCGACGATGATCGGTACACGCCCTCTTCCGGCCTCCACGACAGTGCGGACGATCTCGATCTTCTCTTCCAGCGTGAAGTAGGGAAACTCGCCGCCGCTTCCCATGATCGTCAAACCGTGGCAACCGGAGTCGATGTAGAAATCGACCAGATGCCGAAGTCCGGTCTGATCCAGACCCTCGTCCTCCGAGAGCGGGGTAGGGACGACCACGTTCACGCCGAGAAATCTTTCTCTATTCGACATCGTTCCTCTCCGGGCTCCGATCATATCGTATTCACACACCCCCGGGAGCGGGAGGTGGCCGAACGCCGGGGCGGCGCTTGGGGCCACCCGGGTGGAACAGCCGATCGTGTCGTGCCATGCTGGGCCCCCATTCCGGCCCGGATCGGGCTGTCGCGCCGGAGGAGGAACCATGGGTCGTGCACCGATCGACCGCGGGCGCATTCGAGGCGCCTGGGAGGGGCGGATCTCGGGGTGCCAGCTCGGCAAGCCGGTCGAGCTTCTCTCGATGAGGCAGGGTCACGATGCGCTGCTCGGGTATCTGCGTGAAGCCGATGCCCTTCCGCTCCGCGACTACGTGCCTCTCCTCGAGAACACGCTCGTCGATTGGACCGGACGGCGTTCGTGTCGAGGACAGCTGACGCGAAGCGAGCCGGACGACGACATCAACTACTCGGTACTGGCGCTGATGCTGCTCGAGCAGCACGGACTCGAGCTCTCGACGGAGGACGTGGCCCGCGCCTGGCTGCGGCTTCTTCCTGCGGGCGTCACGTTCACCGCCGAGCGGGCCGCCTACCGCAAGCTGCTCGAGCGCGCGCACGAGGCCTTCGCCTTTGGCGCGCCTCCAGGATTCGATCTCGCGGAGTGCGCCGACAACGAGTGCTCGGAGTGGATCGGCGCCCAGATCCGTACCGACCTCTACGGCTGGGTCTGCCCGGGCCGCCCGGGACTCGCCGCAGATCTCGCTCGGCGTGATGCAGCCCTTTCCCACACCGGGGACGGCATCCACGGTGCCGCCTTCGTCGCGGCACTCGGGGCGGCGATTCCCGCGGCGAGCTCGTTCGCAGAGGCGGTCGAGCTCGCCACCGGCGAGGTCCCGGAGGGATCGGCAGCAGCGGAGGCGATCGTGTTGGGCTCGTCCCTGGTCGGTAAGCCCGATGCGGTCGAGCGGCTCCACGCCCGGTACGAGGGACTCTCCCCCGTTCACACCGTGAATAACCTGGCCGTCGTGGTTTGGAGCCTGCTCTCCGGAGCCGAGGATTACTCGGAGGCGGTGGGAGAGGCCGTGGCCGCGGGGTGGGACACGGATTGCAACGGCGCAACCGTCGGTGGGCTCTGGGGCCTTTCGGGACAGCCGATCCCGCTCCACTGGACCGCCCCCTGGCAGGGGCGCGTGGCCGTCATGCTCGCCGGAGTCGGGGAGCTCGCACTCGACGACCTCATCGATCGCACCGTTTCGGTGGCCGAGCGGATCGCACGCTGACTCGGCCGTAATAAGGACTGGAGGAAACATGAGCGAAGGACAGGCAATGAAGACCTGGATCAGCGCGATGGTGCGTGATCTGGGGCCGCGGCGACCGGGAACCCCGGGCGAGGCAAGAGCCGCCGAGCGCGTGGAGGAGGCGCTACGGGAGAGCTGCGACGAGGTCCGGATCGAACCCGTGGCGAGCCGAGATGGCGCCTTCTTCGGGCTCGTACGCATCATGCTCGGCGGATACGCGGCGGGGTTCGTTCTGACCTTCGTCTTACCCGGAGTGGCGCTGGGGCTCGTCGTCGTCCTCGGGCTCTGCTTCCTCCTGAACGGGCGAGGCCACCGCGTACTCGAGCCACTCTTCCCCCGCACTCGATCACAGAACGTGATCGGGATCGTTCGCCCCTCCGCCGAACCGCGTCGACGTCTCCTGTTCGCGGGTCATCACGATAGCCCGATCCTCATGCCGCTCTGGCGCCCGGAGCGCAAGCGGTACCTCCCGCACCTCTACGCAGCGGCGCTTGCGGGTTTCGTCGGTCAAATCCTCTTCTCTCTCGTCGCTGCACTCGGACTCTCGTCGCTCTGGTCCGTCCCACTCGGGATGATTGCCTTCGCCGGCCTCGTGCTCACCGCGATCGTTACCTGGGGCGTCATCGGCTGGGGAACGCCCTGCAGCGGCGCCAACGACAATCTGTCCTCGGTTTCCGTCGTGGCGGCTCTGGGGCGGTACCTCGCGAGCTCCCGTCCTCGTCATACGGAGGTCTGGCTGGTGTCGTTCGGCTGTGAGGAGGAGGGCTGCTTCGGATCCCGCGACCTCGCCGGGCGCTATGCGCCCGAGCTCGAGGACGCGTTTCTGGTGAACATGGAGACGGTTGGGTCGGGCCGGCTCGCGATCATCCGCCGGGAACGTCGAGGCGGACGCAATAGCCACCCGGGTGCGGTCGCTCTCGTCGAGGCGGCCGCCCGACACGCGCAGCTCGAGGTTCCAGTGGTGGAGTTGGCCTTCGGAGGCACGGATGCACAGTCCTTTATAGAGGAAGATCTCCCGGCGGTGTCCGTGTTCGGAATGGATGAGACCGGTCTCTTTTCGCTCTGGCACGTCGAGGAGGACCGGCCCGAGAACCTCGATCCGGAGGTGCTCGACCAGGCTCTGGCTCTTTGCCGGGCCGTGGTGGAGGTGACGGAGGAGGGCGAGGGCAGATCATGACTCAGAGGGCTACGGGAAGCCTGACGATGGGAAACATCCTCCGCGTCGCGGCGGTGCGATACCGCGACCGGGAGGCCATCTTCTGCTCGGTGACCGGACGCCGGTTCACCTTCGATCAGGTTAACCGGCGGGTCAACCGCCTGGCGCACGGACTCATGGGGCTCGGCCTGACGAAGGGAGACGTGGCTGCCTTCCTGTGCACCAACCGAGCCGAGATCGTCGAGATCTACTTTGCCCTGGCGAAGATCGGTGTCATCGGCGTGCCGTTGAACTACCGGCTGGCTCCGGCGGAGATGGTCGAGTTGCTCTCGCACTGTGAGGCCAAAGCGCTTCTCTTCGACCCCTGGTTTCCGGAAGTGGCATCCCTGATCCGGGATCAGCTTCCGCAGATCACGCACTTCGTGGGTATCGGAAGCAAGCTTCCCGAGTTCGCCAGGAGCTACGAGGAGCTGGTTCGTGAATCCTCCGACGAGGAGCCGCAGGTGGAGATCTCGGAGGAGGACGACCAGTACTTGAACCTCACGTCCGGAACGACGGGACTGCCCAAGGCCTACCTCCTGACCCACTACAACAACGTAACCGGATCGGTCATGGCCTCACTGCACGACCTGACCCGGGAGGACGTCATCCTCACGCCCTTTCCGATCTTCGGGAGGGTGGGCTTTGCCTGGTGCGCCATCGGACTCCTGGCGGGGGCACGGAACGTCATCCACCAGTTCCAGCCCGGGCAGATGCTGGAGCTGATCGAATCCGAGAAGGTCACGATTTCGAACTGGGTGCCCACCATGGCCAGCTTCGTGCTCGCCCTCCCCGAGGTCGACAAACACGATCTGACCTCTCTCCGTGCCCTGGTCTTTGCGGCGGCTCCTCTGACGTCCGCCCTGCAACACGAGGTGAAACGCCGACTCTGCCCCAATATCTACGAGTACTACGGACTGCAGGAGACCGGAATCCTCACCAGCCTCGGTCCCGAAGAGAAGAATCGAAAACCGGAGTCCGTGGGGCAGGTGGTCTTTGGCGCAGAGGTTCGGCTCGTCGATCCCACAGGGACCGACGTTCCTCGCGGCGAGGTCGGCGAGATCATCGCGAGGGCCCCCACCGCAACGGTGGGCTACTACAAGGATGAGGAGAAGACGCGACAGGTCTTTGCTGGCGGATGGTTCCATACGGGAGATCTGGGGCGGTTTGACGACGAAGGATTTCTGTATCTCTCGGGCCGGGTGAAGGACATGATCATTTCGGGCGGGCAGAACGTCTTTTCCGTCGAGGTGGAAGCTACCCTCATGAGCCACGAGGCTGTAGCCGACTGTGCCGTGATCGGGCTGCCTCACGACACGTGGGGAGAAATGGTGACCGCTGTCGTGATCAAAGCTCCGGGTGCCCGGGTGACGGAGGACGGACTCATCGCGTACTGCAAGGAGAAGATAGCGGGCTTCAAGGCTCCCAAGCGGATCATCTGGACGGACGAGCCCCTTCCGCGGACCCCGACCGGTAAGGTCACGAAGTTCGTCCTCGTCGACCGATACGCGAACGGGTAAGGGAGAAACTAGAGACGGACGGGAATTCCGTGGTCGCGCAGGTATTCCTTCACCTGGCGGATGCTGAAGACTCCGAAGTGGAAGACGGATGCCGCTAGCAGCCCCTGCGCCTGGCCTTCCACCGCGCCCTGGAGGAAATGCTCCAGGGTTCCCGCACCGCCGCTCGCGATGACGGGGAGGCCGGTTCCGTCGCGAATCCCTCGGGTGAGCTCGATATCGTATCCGTTCTTCGTACCGTCGGTCGCCTTGCTGGTGGGGAGCAATCGGCCTACGCCGATGTCTGCCATCTCCTTTGCAAATTCGATCGCATCCTTCCCGGTGGCTGTCCGACCTCCATCGATGTAGACCTCGCGACGGGAGGGGCAAGATTCATTGAGATCGGCGTCTATCGCCACAAGAATCCTCTCGGACCCGAATCGCCTCACGGCCTCGGCGACCATCCCCGGATCCCTGAAGGCGGCGCTCGATATCGAGACCGCGTCCGCCCCGGACCTGAAGGCCTGCTCGATGTCGGCAGACGAGCTTATGCCACCCCCTACGGTGAGCGGGACGCCGACCACCGGTGCCACCTTCTCCAGCACGTCGAACATCGTCCGGCGTTTCTCGACGGTTGCGGTGATGTCGAGAAAGGCGAGTTCGTCCGCTCCGCCCTCGGAGTAGGCCCGCGCGGCCTCAACGGGGTCGGCCGCATCCCTGAGGTCGACGAAGTGGACCCCCTTAACCACCCTGCCTTCCTTCATGTCCAAACACGGTATGATGCTGACTGTCTTCATCTTCAAACCTTCTCGTGAAGATTCCCTCGACTTTGCCACAGCAGGCGCGCTTCTATTTCATCACGTTGCCACCGGCGGTGCAACCGCAAGGGTCCCCGATCGCGCCCAAAGACAACGCCCCGGGCGAAGCCGGAGCGTGTCAAGGCTCGGTTGTGCGGCCGTCTCAGCGG
>DAOUZG010000038.1 GCA_030665705.1 Deltaproteobacteria bacterium
ACGAGGCGGTAGGCCTCGTCGCGCGAGAGTCCCCGCCGCGCGAGCGCGAGGAGCACCCCCTCGGAAAAGATCAGTCCGCGCGCGCTGTCGAGGTTCTCCCGCATCCGTAGGGTGTGGACCTGCAGGCCCTCGATGAGCCCCGCGAGACGGTGGAGCATGAAGTGGACGACGATTGTTGCGTCGGGGCAGACGACGCGTTCGACGGAGCTGTTGGAGATGTCCCGCTCGTGCCAGAGCACCTGGTTCTCGGAGACCGCGACCGCGTAGCCGCGCACCAGGCGCGCCAGACCGGTCAGGGTCTCGAAGCGCCACGGGTTGCGCTTGTGCGGCATCGCGGAGCTCCCCTTCTGCTGCGTGCCGAAGAACTCCTGAACCTCGCCCACCTCCGTCCGCGCGAGGTGGCGCATCTCGACCGCGATTCGCTCGATGGTCGTCGCGGTCTGCGCGAGCGCCGCAAAGAGCTCGGCGTGCCGGTCGCGTGTCACGATCTGGCTCGAAACCGCGGGGACGGCCAGTCCGAGCTCCGCCAGGACCTCTTCCTCCACGTCGGGGGCGAGGTGCGCAAACGTTCCCACCGCACCCGAGATCTTGCCGGTGGCGATCGCCTCCTTCGCACGCACGAGGCGCTCGCGGTTCCGGCGCATCTCGTCCCAGGCGTAGAGGAGCTTCACGCCGAAGGTCGTCGGCTCGGCCTGGATCCCGTGGGTTCGCCCGACCATGACCGTCGCGCGGTGCTCGAGCGCACGGCGCTTGAGCACGTCGAGCACACGGTCGCACTCGGCCAGGATCAGTCCGGTCGCGTCGCGGAGCTGAATCGCGAGGCAGGTGTCGAGCACGTCGGAGGAGGTGAGTCCCAGGTGAACGTAGCGGGCAGCGGGGCCGATCTGTTCGGCCAGGGCGTCGAGGAACGCGTTCACGTCGTGGTGGACCCGGGCCTCGATCTCGGCGACACGCTGGGGGTCGACCTTCGCACGAGTCTCGATCGCACGGAACGCCTCCTGCGGAATCTCGCTACGGCGGGCGAGCGCGCGGCAAACCGCCACCTCGATCCGCACCCAGATGTCGTAGCGCGCGGACTCCTCCCAGATCCGGGCCAGCTCCGGCCGCGTGTATCTCGGGATCAACGAACTCCTCCTTCCCGTCGATGTCTTCTTACGTCAGTTGCAGATAGTAGTAAGCCAGGAGCAGATAATACGTCACCGGAATGGCGAGCAGCGCCGAGTCGATCCGGTCGAGAAATCCTCCCATTCCCGGGAGAAGAGCTGCCGCGTCCTTCTTTTTCGCATCCCGCTTGAGAACGGATTCCACCAGGTCTCCGAGGATCGCGACGGTGGCAATCGCGATTCCGAACACCGCTGCGATCATGATCGGAAAACCCAGGGAGAGTCCGCCCGGCACCAGGTGGTCGAACACGAGCTTCATCAGGACGGCCACACCCGCTCCGGCGAGGATGCCGCCGATTGCGCCTTCGACGGTCTTGCTGGGGCTGATGGTCCTCGCGAGCTTTCGCCGGCCGTAGGCCCGACCCACGAAGTAGGCCCCGCCATCGCACCCCACCGCCGCTGCGAGGCTGAAAAGCATGAAGAAGAAACCCACGTTGGGGTCGAGCTCCACCGCCGCCACGTCCCCGTATCGCCGGACCAGATCGCCCTGAATGAACCGGACCGAGACGGCGTGGGAGAGAAGCCAGCCCACGTAGAAGATCCCGAAGAAGGTCACCGAGACGCTCGCGATCGCCTCCTGGATCTCGGAGCGTGTGAGCTGGAGGATCATCATCGTGAGCAGCGCCGCCGTAAGCAGGCTCGTGGCGTAGAAGGTGTCCCCGATGTAAGCGACGACCGGGAGCAATACGGCGGCGATGGTTCCGAGAACGCGGTGCGGCGTCACGCCCTTGACGCTGATGAAGTCGTAGAACTCGTTGATGGCGATCGCGTTGATCACGGCGATGGCGACGACGAAGGGGAGGCCCCCCCGCCAGCAGAGCCAGATGACCGGGGGGACCAGGACCGCTGTGGTCAGCCACCGCAGGGTCAGGTTGCCCGGGCGCCACCGCCGCCGCTGCGGCTCCCGGGGCGTGGGCGCCCGTGGGTGCAGCGGCTGAGCAGGCGGAAAGACCGGAGCGCGGTTCGGCGCTGCGCCTTCCTCGGCCCCGGGCGCTCCGCCTCCGGCGCCGTCCTGCTGGCGACTATCCACGCTGCAGTCCCCCCTTGCGCCGGGACCCTACCTCCGGAGCCGCCGAGGGTCCAGCCAGGGCCCGGTTCGGGGCAGAAGGACCCTTACCGTCCGGTATGCCCGAAGCCGCCCGGGCCTCGGCTCGTCGGACCGAGCGCAGCCGGGTCCTCGACCTGCTCCCACTCGGGCTGGGCCACGGGTGCGATCGTGAGCTGGGCGATGCGGTCGCCACGGCGGATCGTCACGGGCTCGCGCCCGGCGTTCAGAAGGATCACGCGGATCTCGCCCCGGTAGTCGGAGTCGATCGTCCCGGGCGCGTTCAGAAGGGTGAGCCCGTGGCGGAGGGCGAGTCCGCTCCGGGGCCGGACCTGTCCCTCGAAGCCTTCCGGGATGGCCACCGCAATGCCCGTCGGAACCGCGGAGCGGTCCCCCGGCTGGAGCAGGAGGTCGGTGGAAAGCGCCGCGTAAAGGTCCACGCCCGCACTCCCCGAGGTGGCGGGTTTGGGAAGCGGCAGGTCGGCATCTTCGACGGGACGCACGCGGGCGATCCGGACCCGGACCGCCCCCCCGCCCTCGAGCCGCGTCACGAGCCCACCTCGAAGTCGCCCTCGGAAAAGAGCTCGGGCGGAACGGGACCCACGGCACCGACCGCGAGCGGCTCGTTGAGAAAATCGGCGGCGAGGGCGTTGACGTCGGAGCGGGTGACTCGCTCGAGCGCCTGAAGGAGATGCTCAATATCGGTCTCGTCGCGCCCCAGCAGGGTCTGCTCGGCGAGGTAGGCCATGCGCGCGCCGGTCAGCTCCGCCGAGAGACGAACGCTCGTTCGAAGCTGACGCTTGGCTGTGTCGAGCTCTTCATCGGTGACACCAGAACTCCTTACCTCGGCGAGGACCTTCCGGACCACCTCGAGCGTCTCCTCCAGTCGGTCCGGAACGACGCCGAACGCCACCTGGAAGTTCCCCGCGTCCCGGTAACTCGCCAGAGACGAGCCGATCGTGTAGGCGAGACCTCTCCGCTCGCGGACCTCTCGAAACAGGCGCGACGAACACCCCTCGCCTACGATCGCGGAGAGCAGATCCCCCGCCGGCTTTCGCGGGTCTCCCCGCGGCAGCCCTGTCCCCGACAGAAAGACCTGGACCTGCTCGAGGTCCCGCGGCACCAGCCCCAGCGCTCCGCGTGCGGCGGGGGGCACCCGCGTCCGGCGCGAATCCCCGGGGGGGAGGTCTGCAGCGTGCTCCCGCACGAGTCCCACGAGCTCCGCGTGATCGACCTGGCCCGCTGCGGAGACGACCAGGTGCCGTGCGACGAGGTGGGTGTAGAGGTGTCTTTGGATCTCGGGAAGCTGGAGCCGCGACACCGAGGGACCCGACCCGACGACCGGGAGCCCCAGGGGGTGATCCCCGAAGAAGGCCCGGTCACAGAGATCCGCGACCAGCTCCTCGGGGTTGTCGTCGACAGCCGCGATCTCGGAGAGGATCACCGTCCGCTCGCGCTCGATCTCCGGCTCGACGCCGGGCGGAAGGGAGTGGGCCGCGAGGTCGCCGAACAGCGAGACGACGCGGGCCAGATCCTCCGCGAGGACGCGGGCGTGGAAGCAGAGGGTCTCCTTGCTCGTGAAGGCGTTTGCCGACCCTCCGAGCAGATCGATCTCCCGGTTGATCTCGTCCGCGGAGCGCGTCGGGGTTCCTTTGAACGCCAGATGCTCGATCAGGTGCAAGATCCCGTTCGTGCCCGGGGTCTCGTCTCGCGAGCCCGTCGGGAAGTACAGACCGACCGCGACACTCTGCACACCCGGGACCTGCTCGCTCACGACGAGTGTCCCAGACGCAAGCTCGGTCTTGTCCGCCCTCACGCGCGTCCTCGGATGCGGCCGGCGCCGACTATGCGCCCCTGCCTTCCCGTGCCCCCTGCTTCTCCGCGCGCCGTTGCCCTTCGTCGAGGGCCGCGCGGCGCGAGAGACGAATCTTGCCGCTCGGATCGACGTCGATGCACTTGACGAGGACCTCGTCCCCCTCGACGCAGATGTCTTCCACCCGTGCGACACGTCGATCGGCGAGCTCCGAGATGTGGAGGAGCCCGTCAGTCCCGGGAAAGATCTCCACGAAGGCACCGAAGTCCATCAGCTTCTTGACCTTGCCGAGGTAGACCTTTCCGATCTCCGCGTCCTGGGTCAGGTCCTCGATCATCGACTTGCAGCGCTCGAGTGCATCCCCGTCCGGCGTGAAGAAGACCACACGGCCGCTGTCCTCGATGTCGATCTTCGCGCCCGTTGCGTCCTGGATTGCGCGGATCACCTTGCCGCCGGGTCCGATCACGTCTCGGACGCGGTCCGGCTTGACGAAGAGAACCCCCACGCGCGGAGCGTACGGAGAAAGCTCCTCACGAGCACGGAAGTCGGGAAGCTCCCCGGCGGTCTCCTCCGCCATGCGATCAAGGATATGGAGCCGCCCCTGGCGCGCCTGCTCGAGTGCGGCCTCCATGACGGCCCAGTCGAGCCCCGTGCACTTGATGTCCCTCTGGATCGCGGTGAGTCCGTTGCGGCTTCCCGCCACTTTGAAGTCCATCTCCCCCAGGTGATCCTCGTCGCCGAGGATGTCCGAGAGCACGGCGTGCCGCTCCCCCTCCTTGATGAGGCCCATCGCGATTCCCGCAACCGGGTCGGTGATCCGGACTCCCGCGTCCATCAGGGCCAGGGTCCCCGCGCACACCGTCGCCATCGACGAGGATCCGTTCGACTCCAACACCTCGGAGACGACGCGGACCGTGTAAGGATTGTCCTCGTCGCCCGGCACGATCGACTCGAGCGCGCGCCGTGCCAGCGCGCCGTGTCCGATCTCGCGGCGGTTCGGCGCACGAAGCATCTTCGTCTCCCCGACGGAGAACGGCGGGAAGTTGTAGTGGAGAATGAAGCTCTGGCTGTGCCTGGGACGGAGGCCGTCGACGACCTGCTGGTCGGACCCACCCCCCAGCGTCACCGCGGCCAGGACCTGTGTTTCGCCGCGCGTGAAGATGCTCGAGCCGTGCACGCGCTCGAGCGGCCGGAGCGCGCAGCCGATCGCACGGATGTCGGTCGGAGAGCGCCCGTCGATGCGAGTCTGCTCCGAGAGGATGCGTTCCCGCATCACCTCTGCGCGGAGCTCGTGGAGAATCTCCTTCGCCTGTCGCGTCTGAGTCTTCTCTCCCGCGAGCACCTCGTGCAGCGCGCCGATGGTGGCGAGCTCCAGAGGGCGGCTTCGGTACTCCGTCACGAGCGCGCCGAGCACCTCCGCTTCGATCTCGTCGAACGCGGAGTAGCGCTTCATCTTCTCGACGATCCGGCTCGCCTCACGGATCTTCTCGAGAGCCATCTGCGCCACGCGGGCGCGCAGCTCCTCGTTCGGCTCGGGAGCGGTGAACGAACGGGTGGGCTTCCCGACCCGTCGCGCCAGCTCCTCCTGCGCCTCGATGATCGGCTCGATCGCCTGCTGCGCGTAGCGGAGCGCCGCGACCATGTCCGCCTCCGCGACCTGCCGCGCGCCGCCCTCGACCATGACGATGGCACCGCGCCTCGCCGCGACGACCACACTGATGTCGGCGCGGTCGATCTGCTCGAAGCTCGGATTCACGACGAACTCGCCGTCGACACGGGCCACCCGCACCGCCCCGATCATCTCCGGGAACGGAATATCCGAAACATTCAGCGCCGCCGAGGCTCCGACCATCGCGAGCATGTCGGGGTCGTGGTCGGTCTCCACCGACAGTACCGTCGCCGTGACCTGGGTTTCGTCGCGATAGCCATCGGGAAACAGAGGCCGCAACGACCGGTCGATGAACCGGGAGGTGAGAACCTCCTTCTCCGAGAGCCTGGATTCCCGCTTCAAAAAGCCGCCGGGAAACTTCCCGGCCGCAAAGGTCTTCTCGACGTAGTCGACCGTGAGCGGCAAGAAGTCGATCCGGTCTCCTTCTCGAGGGCCGGACGCCGTGGCGGCAACGAGAACTGCCGCAGTTCCGTGTCGCACGAGCACCGCACCGCTCGCCTGCTTGGCGAGCTCGGCCGTCTCGATCGACATTGTCTTTCCGTTGACTGGAAACTCCACCTTTTCCATGCTGACTCCGTGGAGCCGGGCAGGCGAACCCCCGCGGGGACCGCTGGCCCTGCTCCGATCTCCTTTGTCTGTACGGATCGAGATGTGGGCGGGCTATTCAGGGATGCAGGATGAGCGATACCCAAGGCCCTTACGGCCTTGCCCATCGCTCATCCCACATCTCGCATCCATCAACCAACGAGACCGGGCGCCTTGCCCGGTCCCAGCCCGTAACTCTAGCCCCGGAGCCCCAGACTCTCGACCAGGGTCCGATACCGTTCGATGTCCTCCCGCTTGAGATAGTTCAGCAGCGAACGCCGCTGGCTAACGAGAAGCAGGAGCCCCCGCCGTGAGTGATGATCGTGACCGTGAGTTCTGAGGTGCTCGGTGATCTGTCTGATGCGTTCGCTCAGAAGCGCCACCTGCACCTCGGGACAGCCGGTGTCCCCCGGCTTCCGCCCGTAGCGGCCTACGATCTCCTCTGTTCGCGCGGCGGTGAGCAAGACTTCTCCGTTCCCGTTCAACTGAACGCGGGCCTGTATAGCAGACCCCCGGGGGGCGTGCAACGGAGCAATTCGCCTAAGCCCCTGTCCATTCGAGGAAAACTCGGACCGTACGCAGCACGGGGATGCCCAGCTGCGCCTCCACCAGCGCCACCAGCTTCCCCTTGTGCACAAGCTGCGCGTAGCCCCGGGAGACCGCGCCCGGCACCTCGTGGCGCCCGAGCTGCATCCCCTGGCTCACGTTCCGCGCGGTGCGCAGGTTCACCTCGTAGGTCGGAAGCCCGGTTGATGCCGCCATGGGGATTACGCGCCCGGGATCTGCGTCGGCGAGGTCATCGAGCCGAATCGCAGTATCCAACGTGAACGGGCCGCTGCGTGTACGACGCAGGTTCCACAGCGTTCCGCCCGTCCCGAGCATCCTTCCGACGTCATGGGCGAGGGAGCGCAGGTAGGTTCCCGCGCTGCAGAGGACCTCGAGGCCGACCAACGGGGGTTCGTAGCTCGTGACCTCGAGCTGGTAGAGCGTCACCTTCCGGGGCTCGAGCTCGACCTGCTCGCCGCGGCGGGCGCGGCGGTAGGAGGCCTCCCCGCCCCGCTTCACCGCCGAAAAGGGCGGCGGGACCTGCTCAATTTCGCCGCGGAAGGTCTCGAGGGCTTTCTCCACCTCTTCCCGGCCCGGCCAAGGACCCTCGGACTCCCCGAGGACCTCTCCTTCACGGTCGTAGGTCGCGGTCTCGGTCCCCAGCCGGATCCGCCCCGCGTATCCCTTCTGCCCCAACGTGAGCAGCCGCGAGAGCTTGGTGGCCTCGCCGAGCGCAAGCGGGAGTACGCCGGTCGCGAGGGGGTCGAGCGTGCCGAGGTGACCAACCCGGCGCTGCCGTGCCCAGCCGCGCACACGCACCACCACGTCGTGTGAGGTCACACCCTCCGGCTTGTCGATCACGAGGACACCGTTGATCAAGATTCCTCCTTCAAGTCTTTCCGGTCTCGTTCTTCTTTGAGCTCCTGCAGGACCTCCTCCAGGTGGGCTGCGCGATCCGCGGTCTCGTCCAGGCGGAAATCGAGCTCCGGAACCCGACGAAGCGGTAGCCCTTTCGCGAGCTGGCGTCGAATGAACGGCTTCGCCTTCTGGAGCGCCCGTTGCGCGTCGCTCGGATCCCGATGCGCGCGATAGTAGACGCGCGCGAACGAAAAATCGGCCGAGACCTCCACACCCGTGATCGTCACCAGATCGAGACGCGGATCCCGGATCCGGTGCGTGAGAACCGTCGTCAACCGGGCCCGAATCTCCTGTGCGACGCGAGCTCGACGGTGGTTCATTCCTCCTCCCAGTCGAAGGGCTCGTCCTCGAAATCGGGGGGATCGACCTCTTCGACCTCATCGAGACGGACTACCATGATGTCATCTTCCACCATCTCAGCGACTCCGAGACCCTCCACAAAGCGCACGACCTTCTCGAGGGTTCGATGGAGGTGTCGGGGATCGACACCGACCGCGACGCACCCCAGGCTCACGCTGTGCCGGTCGTCGGGATCTCCCACGTCGGCCACCGACACGTTGAACCGTTGCCGCACGCGGTCCTTTACGGCTCGAACCACGCGACGCCGCGCCTTGATCGAATCCGCCTCCGGCAGCGCGAGCTCGATGAGTGCGGCGCCGATGAGCATCGCCTCCTCCCCGGGGACGGGGCGCCCTAGAGCGTCGCGCGAGACTCCTCAGCGACGTACGACTCCAGGATGTCGCCGACCTTGACGTCGTTGAAGTTCTGGATCGCGATGCCACACTCGAGCCCGGGCGCCACCTCGCGTACGTCGTCCTTGAAGCGCCGCAGGGAGGAGAGCGGACCCTTGTAGACCACCACGCCGTCGCGGACCACGCGCGCGGGGTTGGCGCGAGCGAACGTTCCCTCGGCCACGTAGGAGCCCGCGATCGTGCCGACGCCCTGGATGGAGAACAGCTGACGCACCTCGGCGTGCGCCAGCACCCTCTCCGTAATCTGGGGCGGCAGCAGCCCCTCCATCGCGCGGACCATGTCGTCGAGCACTTCGTAGACGATTCCGTACACCCGGATCTCGACCTCTTCCTGCTCGGCGAGCTTGCGTGCCGCGGGCTCCGGCCGCACGCGGAACCCGATGACCATCGCCTCCGATGCGGAGGCGAGCATGACGTCGCGTTCGGTCACCGCTCCGACGCCGGAGTGAATCGTCTTGAGCTTCACCTTATCGGTGGAGAGTTTCTCTATGGAGTCGTGGATCGCCTCCATGGTTCCGTGGACGTCCGCCCGCAGAACCACGCGCAGCTCCTTCTCCTCGGATTCGCCGAGCGCCCCGAATGCCTCCTCCGGATCCATGTTCATCGCCGGAGCCTGAATCGCAGCCCGCTTCTGTCCTTCGACGCGCTCCGCCGCGATCTCGCTCGCCATGCGCTCGTTCTTGACCACGACGAGCTCCTCGCCAGCGTTGGGAACCTCGCACAGTCCGACGACCTGGACCGGGGTGGAGGGCCCGGCCTCTTTGATGTTCTCGCCGCGTTCATTCAGAAGCGACCGTACGCGGCCGTAGGCGGTACCCGCGACGATCGCATCGCCCGGCTTCAGCGTGCCCTCTCGAACCAGGACCGTGGCCACCGGACCGCGCCCGCGGTCGAGCTGCGCCTCGACGACGGTCGCTTCGGCCGGGCCCTTGTAGCGAGACCGAAGCTCGAGGATCTCCGCCTGGAGCCCAATCATCTCGAGAAGCTTGTCGATGTTCGTCTTCTTGGTCGCGGAGACCTCGACGCAGATCGTGTCGCCACCGAAATCTTCAGGCACGAGCTCGTGCTCGAGGAGAGCCTGCTTCACTCGCTCGGGCCGCGAGTCGGGAAGATCGGTCTTGTTGATCGCGACGATGATCGGAACCCCGGCGGCCTTCGCATGGGAGATCGCCTCTACGGTCTGCGGCATGATCCCGTCGTCCGCCGCGACTACCAGGATGGCGATGTCGGTGATCTGGGCTCCACGGGCCCTCATCTGCGTGAAGGCTGCGTGTCCCGGGGTGTCGATAAACGCGACCTCGAGGTCGCCGGCCGAAACCTTGTACGCCCCGATGTGCTGAGTGATCCCGCCGACCTCACCCGCCACGACGTTCGTCTTCCGGATCGTATCGAGCAGCGAGGTCTTCCCGTGGTCGACGTGGCCCATCACG
>DAOUZG010000084.1 GCA_030665705.1 Deltaproteobacteria bacterium
TCCAGCGCATCGAGAATCCCGATCACATCGTTGAAGATGATCGGCAGCGCATAGCTCTCCGCCGCGGCCGGCTTGGCCGACTCGCCGAAGCCACGCAGATCCGGTGCAATCACCCGGAACCCGGCCTCGACCAGAGTCGGAATCTGATTCCGCCAGAGGTAGGAAGAGTCCGGGAACCCGTGAAGCAAGAGCACCGCCGGACCGCTCCCCCGGTCTACGACGTGAAAACTCAGCCCGTTTACCTCGATTCGTTTGCCTTGCAGGTTCATGATCGTTCGAGTGGATCCTCTCTTGTCGCTTGTTCCTCTGTTCGTTCCGGTCGCTCCCTCAGCTTCCGGACTTCTCCTCGAGCGCCCGGAGGACCCACCTCCGGTAGAACTCGACGGGAAACGCTCCCGTGACGGCGATGTCCTGGTCGGCTCGACGGACCGAGGGAACTCCGGACGCGCCCGCCCCGAGTGCTTCCCTGTGCTCCCGCAGGATCGCCTCGAGCAGCACTCCATCCTCGGACCGGACAAATTCTTCGGCGGGAAGCTCCGC
Source organism: Deltaproteobacteria bacterium (assembly GCA_030665705.1). GTDB lineage: Bacteria > Myxococcota_A > UBA9160 > SZUA-336 > SZUA-336 > DAOUZG01. Next base: position 541 of record DAOUZG010000084.1, read on the forward strand.
CTCCTTCCAGATCTCGCGCAGTGTGTCGAGCGCGGTGATGTCCCGGTTCTCGGCGAAGTAGGCATGCAGCAGCCTCTCATGGATCCGCTCGAACGCGGCTTCGCCGAGCGTGGCCGCCGCCTTCGCGACCCGGTGGGGCGGGATGCTGTGCGACGGTGGGCCATCCTCGCCCTCCCACACCCGGAAGGTGCCGCTGTCCGCTTCGGCCCCAGGTCGTAGCCATGAGCGCGTGTAGCGCTGGAAGGTCTCGAGATCGCGGGACGGGACGGGCTCCGGTCGCAGCAGGAAGCTCCGCCACTCGATCCGCACCGAGTCTTCGAGTTCCTCTCGAAGCCGGGTCATCCGCACCGAGGCGTTGTAGCACCAGGGGCAGAGGTAGTCGGAATAGACGATGAGGCGGACCGGATTCACCTAGGCCTCGTTCACGATCGGATGCTCCTCCGCGATCCAGAGCGGGGAACGTCCCAGGTCGATAAAGCGTTGCTCGTCCTCGAGGAGCTCTCGCGCGGCAGCCTGCCCCTCGGGAGCGGAGAACGACTGCATCAGCGTCTCGCGACTCTCCCACCAGAGCTCCGCCACTCCGTCGTATGCCCCCGGTCCACCGCGTCCCGCTTGCAGAAGGCGGGTCGCCTCATCGTCGAGTGTGTGGACCTGGGTATACCGCCGAATCCCGAGCGTCTGGGCATGCTTCCGAACGAGGGGAGCGTGGGTCTCCAGCCAGTAGCGCTGGAACTCCTCGAGCGAGAGGTTCGGGAGGCGACGTAAGCAGTACACGAGTTTCACCATGAGCCTTCCTCCTAACGGGAGACGGGACCGCGCGACGAGCTGGCGGCGGCGCCCCATTCTACTCCGGGCGGCCCGCCCGAGTCGGATTGGAGCCCGGAAGTGGGGACTCCGATCCGGTCCGCTACGTTCTGGGCGGGAGGGGGAAGCGTTCCCGCCTCGAGCAGGGCCCATCGGATGCCGAAGATCCCAGGGGCTGATCCCCTACTGATCCTGGCGACGGTTCTCCTCGCTGGAATGGCGCTCGGTTGGCTTGCGACCCGCATCCACCTGCCGAGCGTTACCGGCCAGATTCTCGCCGGCGCCTTGATCGGACAGGGCGGGCTCGCCCTCTTCGACGAGCAAGCCGTCGCAGGCCTGCAGCCTCTCACTCACCTGGCACTGGCCTGGATCGGAGCTGCCCTCGGCGCACACCTCAACCTCCGTCGGCTGCGGAACGCCGGAAAGAGACTGGGGCTCCTCTTCTTGTGTGAGTCTCTGCTCACGCCCACGATTGTTTTTGCAGCGCTGGTGCTTCTCACGGACGTTCGCCCCGCGGTCGCGGCGCTGTTCGCAACGGTGGCTATTGCGACGGCCCCCGCGACCGTTCTCGCGATCGTTCGGGAGAGCCGCGCACGTGGCATCTTCGTGAAGACTCTCCTCGCGGGCGTCGCCCTCGGGAGCGTGGCGTGCATTCTCCTGTTCGAGCTTGCCCGATCCGTGGTGCGGGTGGAGTTCGACTCGGGAACCAGCTTCTCGCTGGGGATCCTGGCGGGTCCGCTCGCGTCTCTTGCTGCGGCTGTGGGTTTAGGATCGGGCCTCGCGATCGTCGCCAACCTGGTGACCCGTCGCGTGGTGCGCCAGGACCGTCTGGCGACGACGGGAATGATCACGCTTCTCCTCACCTTCGGCCTCGCTAGCTGGCTCGAGCTTTCGCCGTTGCTCGCATGTCTGTTTCTGGGCTTCGTCCAGAGCAACCTCACGCCGGCGCGCGAGGGGTTACTCGACCGGATCTTCGGCGATTTCGAGCCGGTGGTTCTCTGCGTGTTCTTCACGGTCGCGGGAATGGCGCTGACGCTGGAGCGTCTCGCGGAGGCGGGACTGGTGGCCGCCGTCTTCTTTGCGGCCCGGGCTGCAGCCAAGCTCTTCTCTCCGCGGGTGGCGATGACACTCGCGGGTGTTCCGGATCGGGTACGGCGGAACCTCGGGATGGCCCTGATCCCTCAGGCCGGTCTCGCCGTCGGTCTCGTGCTGCTCATTCAGGACGACCCGGTGTTCGCAGAAGTCAGCCAGCTCTTCACCGCGTCGGTCCTGAGCGTCGTAGCGGTCAACGAGATCATCGGGCCGGTGCTCACACGCGTTGCGCTCGTTCGCTCCGGCGAGGCTGGCAGGGACCGCCCCCGGCTCGTCGACTTCCTCCAGGAGGAGAACATCATCACGGATCTCCGCGCCGCTACCAAGGAGGAGGCGATCGAGCGGCTCACGGACGTGCTCATCCGGTCCCACCACCTCTCCCAGGTCGACCGCAGCGCGCTGCTTCGATCGATTCTCGAGCGGGAGGCTGAGGTCTCCACGTGTCTCGGAGGCGGGCTGGCCGTGCCGCACGGCGAGCTACCCGAGGGGTTACCGATGGTGGGAGTCATGGGGCTCAGCCGCGAGGGGCTCTACTTCGAGACGCCCGACGATCGGCCGATCCACTGCATGGTGCTCCTCGCGACTCCACGCGGAGAGCGTGACCGCCACCTCGAGGTCCTCGCGGCACTGGCCCGCACTCTGGCAACCGACCCTTCCCTGCAGCAGCAGCTCTACAATGCGGGGAGTCCGGCGCACGCGTACGATGTCCTACACGGCGAGGAGACCGAGTACTTCAACTACTTTCTCGAGGAGGGGCCCGGGAGCGCTTAACCCCCCGGCTCACAGGCAGGTGGAGATACCACCATCGACGGGGATGACCGCACCGGTGAGATAAGCGCCCGCTCTCGACGCGAGGTAGATCGCGACTCCCGCCATATCCTCCGGCTCCCCGATTCGCCCGAGCGGACAGCTCTGGAGGATGACATCGCGAAAGCGCTCGATCGTTTCCGCCATCATCTTGCTCTGGAAAGGGCCCGGGGCAACGGCATTGACCGTGATGCCGTGCGGGGCGAGTCTGCGCGCCAGCGTGCGGGTGAGATGGTGGACGCCCGCCTTGCTTGCGGAGTAGGCGTACGTCTCGAGTCCCGGGACGTGGAGTCCGTCGATCGACCCGATGTTGATCACCCGCGCGGGATCGCCGGGCCGTGCGCCCTTCTCCAGAAGGGGGAGAAACGCACGGGTGCCGTGAAAGGCGGCTTTCACGTTCAGGGCGAAAATCTTGTCCCAAGCCGAATCCGGGAACTCGTCGAACGGCGCCCCCCAGTTGGCTCCAGCATTGTTCACGAGGATGTGTAGCGACTGTTCTCGCTCCGCGACGGCCTGCATGAGACCCCGTACCCCCTGCTCGGTGGAAAGGTCGGCAGGCACCGAGATGCAGGTTCCCGCCTCGGAAAGTTCCGCCGCGACCCGATCGCACACGTCCTTCTTACGGGACGAGATGTAGACGCGGGCCTTGGCCTGGATGAACCCGCGCGCGATCATGAGCCCGATCCCGCGCGATCCGCCGGTGACCACTGCGGTCTTCCCCTCGATCGAGAACAGCCCTTCCATCTCTTTCCTCCCTAATGCCGCGGTCCGCCCGAATCGGCCAAGCCCAGTTCGCTCCTCCTCGGTTCGAAATGAGGCCTACCCGAGAACGCGCCCGATCCGTTCGAGCGCCTCGTCGATCGTCTCCTCCGGGGCAGTGTAGGAGAAGCGGATCCATCCCTCCCCGGCCTCCCCGAAGTCGATTCCCGGGGTGACCGCCACGTGGGCCTCCTCGAGAATCCGGAAGGCGAGACGCTGCGAGTCGGTGTCGAAGGCGCGCGCGTCTGCGAAGACGTAGAACGCGCCGACCGGCATCGTCGGAACTCCGAAGCCGAGCCTCCGCAGCCCGTCGACCATCCGTGCCCGGCGCCGATCGTAAGCCTCGCGCATCGCCCGCACGGTCGGCTCGCCCTCGCGGATCGCGGCCACACCTGCGTGCTGGACGAAGCGGTTCGCGGAAATGAAGAGGTTCTGCTGCAGCGTCTGTAGTGTTCGCACCGCGGATCTCGGTGCAATCACATGCCCGAGGCGGAATCCGGTCATGGCGTACCTCTTCGAGAACCCGTCGAGAACAAAGGCTCCATCCGTAGCCCGAATCGCAGACGTGACGCGGACGCCGTCGTAGACGAGCCCATCGTAGATCTCGTCCGAGACGAGGGGAAGACCCAGGTTCGCGAGCGCCGACAACGTCTCCTCGTCCTGAACCGCACCGGTCGGGTTCGCCGGCGAGCCCACCACGATGGCCCGGGTCCGCGCTCCGACCGCCGCCTGGACGGCCTCCACGGGAATGCGATACCCGTCTTCTGCCCGGGTCGGGACCATCACGGGTCGTCCCCCGCAGGCCTGAACGAACCCCGGATAGCAGGGGTAGTGGGGGGTCGGGACAATGACTTCATCGCCCCTCTCGAGGAGCAACAGAAAGACGAGGAGCATCGCGGGCGAGGTTCCGCTCGTGACGAGCACACGGTCCGCGTCCACTGCCACGCCCGACCGCTCGCCGTAGTCCTCGGCGATCGCTTCCCGGAGCTCCGGGAGTCCCCGGCTGTCGGTGTACCGCGTCTCACCCCTGCGGAGCGCTCTCGCACAAGCCTCGATCGCTGCATCCGGGGGTGGGAGGTCCGGCTCGCCAATCTCGAGGTGCAGGACCCGGGTGCCCGCGCGCTCCATGGCGAAGGCCCTCTCCATGACCTCCATGGCCAGGAACGGTTGGATCTCGGCGATGTGTCGGGCGAATCTCAAATCCATCGTCGGCCCGGGTTACCCGCGCAACGGGGACGTGTCAAGGACGGGGCCGGTGTTATGGGGATCGGGCGCTCAGCTCGTCCTAGGGCGCCTCTGAGCCGGACTCCTCCCTCACGATCTCGAGCAGCTCCACCTCGAACACGAGTGCCGAGCCGGGGGGGATCTTCGGGCCGGCGCCCCGGTCTCCGTAGGCGGTGGCGGGTGGGCACGTGAGGCGGCTCTTCCCGCCGACCTTGGTCTTCTGGAGTCCCTCCGTCCAGCAGGGGATCACCCGGTTAAGGGCAAAGCTGGCCGGCTGGCCCCGCTCGACGGAGCTGTCGAACACCGTCCCGTCGCGAAGCATCCCGTGGTAATGAACCCGCACGGTGTCCGAGGCCTCCGGCTGGTCTCCCGATCCCGCCCTCAGCTCTTCGATCACGACCCCGGATTCCAGGCGCACCGCGTTCTCCTGCGAGGCCGCCTCCTCGAGGAACTGCTGCGCCGCAGCCTTCTCCGCCTCCATCGCCGCGCGTCTTCGGCTCTGGGTCAAGGCCTGGACCTTAGCCCCGTACTCCTCCATGGGGACCCGCGCCTCGCGTTCGAGCACCGCGTCCCGAAGCCCCCGGAGCACAACTTCGAGCTCCTGTTCCGAGAGACTCAGGGGTTGAAACACCCTCGCCACCGAGAAGCCAAGCGCGTAGAGCGTCCGCTCGTCCTCCGTCTGAAGCGGGGGCTCCTGCGCGCTGCCGCACGAGAGCATTGCGATCAAAGCGAGGACGGCACAGGTAAGTCGTATAGACATGGGTGGCTCCTTGGTTTCGAGGCTTTTCCCCAGCCCCGTCTGATTCTTCCTGCCTTCCAGGGCTGGTTCCAGGGCCGGGCCCCCTCAGACCCCCGGGGCGGTTTGATTCCCCGGGTGGGCATCGCGGATCATACCGACATGCCCAGGGTATGCACCAACGGAATCGAGATCGAGTACGAAACCTTCGGAGATCCGTCGGCGGATCCTCTGCTCCTCATCATGGGGCTCAGGGCTCAGATGATCCTGTGGGAGGAGGAGTTCTGCCGCTTGCTGGCAGGGCATGGTCACCACGTGATCCGCTTCGACAACCGGGACGTCGGGCTTTCGACTCGCCTCGAGGAGGCGGGCGTCCCCCGCATCCGTGTGATGATGGAGCAGGTCGAGCGCGGTGAGCGCCCCGAGGCCCCCTACCGTCTCTCCGACATGGGGCGCGATGCGGTGGGGCTGCTCGACGGGCTCGGCATCGATGCGGCCCACGTGGTGGGAGCGTCGATGGGAGGGATGATCGGCCAGACCGTCGCAATCGAGCACCCCGAACGTGTCCGCACGCTCACCTCGATCATGTCGAGCACCGGGCACCCGGGCTTGCCCCGGGCCAAACCGGAGGCGATGGCGGTGCTGCTCACGCCGCCCCCCAGAGACCGCGAGGCCAACATCGAGCGGGCCGTCGAGGCAGCCCGGATCATCGGGAGTCCCGGATTCCCCTTTGACGAAGAGAGGATCCGAGCGCGGGCCGCCCGGACGTACGATCGGGCCTTCTATCCGAAGGGGCTGGCGCGTCAGCTTGCGGCGATTCTCGGTTCGGGCAGCCGGCGCAAGGCGCTCGAGGCGCTCCGCACCCCGACCCTCGTCATCCACGGGGATATGGATCCGCTCGTTCCCGTTGAGGGTGGCCTCGATACGGCCGAGGCGGTGCCCGGTGCGGAGCTCTTGATCATCGAGGGGATGGGTCACGACCTTCCGCCCGAGGTCTGGCCGCGGATCGCCGACACGATCGCACGTCACGCACGGAAAGCTTGAAAGCCTGGCTGGAATCCGCGCACCGTCCGAGGTCGTCCCATCGGCTGGACCTGCGTTGGTAGAATAGGGACCGATGAGAACGGCCACGAGAGCCATCGAGCTGGAATCGAACGAATATGCGTGGCCCGCTCCCCCCGAGAGCCGCGTCGTATTTTTGCTGGATGTTGCGAGCCGGCTCGAGCGTCGCCTCCTCGAGGAATGGATCGAGGGGAGTCGCCCCGAGACCATTACGCCGGGAGCGGTTGAAGCCATCGCGATTCCCTCCTCGCGTCGCACCCGTCGCCGTCGCTCGCTCGATCCACGTCTCGAGGCGGCCCTCGCCGTAGGGGACAACCCGGTGTTGGCTCCGCTTCGGGTGGCGTGGCTCCGCAAGAAGCAGGACGGGGTGCACAACGCCCGCTTGAGGGGCCTCCTCACCTTCGGTGATCCACGCGACCCGAACAGCCTTCGGCAGT
>DAOUZG010000313.1 GCA_030665705.1 Deltaproteobacteria bacterium
CGGGATCCCGCTTCATGTAGAACGGCTTGAGGCTCCAGGGGTACCGGTGGATGACGACTGGGCGCTCGAACGCCTCGGAGATCACGGTCTCCTCGTCCCCGCCGAAGTCCTTCCCCGTCTCCATCGGGTGCCCGCGGGACCGCAGCAGCTCGACGGCCTCCTCGTAGGTCAACCGCGGAAAGGGGGTGCGCACCGCCTCGAGCGGGGAGGGGTCCCGCTCCAGTACCCCCAGCTCGACCCGGCAACGCTCGAGCACCCTCTCGAGGACGGCGCAGATCAGACCCTCCGCGAGCTCGATGTTCCCGTCGAGGTCGAGGAAGGCGCCCTCGGGCTCCACCATCCAGAACTCCATCAGGTGTCGACGGGTCTTCGACTTCTCCGCCCGGAAGGTGGGGCCGAAGCAGTAGACCCGACCGAAGGCCATGCAGCCCGCCTCCGAGTAGAGCTGGCCGCTCTGGGTGAGAAACGCCTGATCCCCGAAGTAGTCGGTCTTGAACAGGGTCGTGCTCCCCTCGCAGGCGGCCGGCGTCAGAATGGGAGCGTCCAGGCGCAGGTAGCCCTGAGACTCGAGGAACGCGTGGCACGCCTGCTCGATCTCAGCCCGGATTCGCAAAATCGCGTGGGGCCGGCGGGAGCGGAGCCAGAGGTGCCGGTGCTCGAGGAGGAACGCCACCCCGTGCTCCTTGGGCGTGATGGGGTAGTCCTCGCAGCGTTGGAGCACCCGTAGCCCGTTCGTGTGTAGCTCGTATCCGATCGGCGCCCGGGGGTCGGCCCGGACCGTGCCGGTGACCTCGAGGGCCGATTCCTGGCCGAGCACGCCGGCCTGCTCGAACAGCTCGGGCTCGAGGTCGTGCTTTCCGACGACGCACTGGATGGTTCCCGTGCCATCCCGGACCTGGAGAAAGTGGATCTTTCCGCTCGAGCGGCCGCCGTACAGCCACCCGCGAAGTCGAACCTGCTGCCCCTCGTGAGCTCCGATCTCCCCGATCTGCACGACGGGAGCGGTCTCGGAGCTGCTCATTCGCTTCCCCCCCCTGCACCCTGCGTCGCACTAACCCGAGTCTCCAGCCGTCGGATGCGGGCCTGGATCGACGCCTTGGACATGAACGGGCCGCGGGGCACCGACTTCCGGAGCTCCTCGAGCGCTGCTCGTAAATCTCCGAGCTGCTCGTAGGACGTTGCCAGCTGTTGGTGGATCCGCCGCTTCTCCCGAGGGTAGGTGTGAATCGCGCGTTGGGCCCACCGCTCGAGCGCATCCCGATCCTTGCGTCGGGCGGCGAGCGAGAGCAGGAGGGTGTGGGCCCCCAGCTGGAGCGGACGCATAGCAATCGTCTGCTCCAGAGCCTCCTCGGCCTCGTCGAGCCGCCCTCGCCGCAGAGCGATCTGGCCTCGCCGCAGCCAGAGCTCCGGGGAGCCCTCCAGCACCCTCTCGGCCTTCGGAAGTCGAGGACCGCTCCGACTTTCCGAAGGGGGCAGGAGCACGACCGCGCGAAGGTCGGAGTACGCAACCACCCAGCGTTTGGATCCCTGGCGAAGAGCGCGAGAGATTCCCGAACCGGGGGGAGCGAGCACGGCGTCTACGTCGTACTTGCGGAGAAGTTCTCGCACCCTGCCCCTGCCGCCGTAGAGGCGAAGGTAGTCGTCATACACCTCCTCGTCGTAGAGCGTGTTTGCTCGACCATCGATGAAGACCGGGATCCCGGGGGCGTGGAGCATCAGATAGCCGCCCCAGTTGTACAGGTTGAAAAGCCGCTTGGGCGGTTCGGGGAGGGCGCGGAGGTAGCGGACCGCCCCGACCGGGTAGAGCTCGCTCTGGGTCCATCGGTAGAGGGGCTCCGGGAAGAAGCGCACCTCCCGCCCGACCCAGAGGGCCAGGAGCAGCGCTGCCACCGCGACCCCCGTATGAACCACCGGGCGCTTGAGTTCGGGTCGCAGGGCGACGATCCGCTCCTGCACCATTGCCAGCCCCAGAGCGGCCACGGGAGCTGCGGTGATGGAAAAGAGCGGAATGAAACGCCGGGCCGTGAAAGCCATCCAGAAGCTGACCGCAGCAAGCGCGACGAAATAGGGAGCTCGCCGCACGCCGCGCGGGATCCCCAGTGCGACCACTACCGCCATCCAGAAGAAGCGCCCCTGGAACGTCCGAGGGTCCATGCTCCATCCCGGCGGATGCCACTCGATGATCTGGCGGAACCGCGATGCCGAGTCG
>DAOUZG010000257.1 GCA_030665705.1 Deltaproteobacteria bacterium
CCCCCCGGCGCGTGCCACGCTCCATGTCATCCTCCTCCGCGAGTCGCTAGGGTGCACCTCGATTGCCGATACGGCCAGGGGGAAGGGGAGGGGGGATCAAAATGCCCGGGCGGATCCGCGCGGGGATCGACATCGGCGGAACGAAGGTTGTCGCGGTCCTCGCGCGCGAGCGGGGAGAGGTGCTTCGCGAAGTGCGCCTCGAGGACTGGACGCTGGGCTCGTGGGAGCGTGATCTCGCGGTCCTTGCGGATGCCGTGAGCCAGCTCGCCGACGACGCGCGCGTCGCGCTCACGACCATCGCCTCCGTCGGGGTGAGCGTGGCCGGTCCCCTCGACCCCCGCACCGGCGTGGTTCTGGACCCGCCTAACCTTCTGGGCTGGGAGGATGTGCCCCTACGCGAATTTCTCGAGGAGCGCCTCGGCGTGCCGGTTCGGGTCGAGAACGACGCAGACGCAGGCGCCCTCGCCGAGTGGCGATTCGGTGCGGGACGGGGGGCGCACAACCTGGTCTTTCTCACGATGAGCACCGGCGTGGGCGGGGGTTTGATCCTCGAAGACCGGCTCTACCGCGGTGCGCGCTTCCAGGCCGGAGAGATCGGCCACATGCCCGTGGTCCCGGACGGACGTCCGTGTGCGTGCGGACTGCGCGGCTGCCTCGAAGCGTACACGGGCGGGGCCGCCCTGGCGGCGCGCCTCCGCGAGGACGTCGAGCGGGGAGCGGCAGAGGGGATTCGGGAGCTCGCTGGCGAAGATCTCGCGGCCATCACGCCGCGGATCTGGGTCGAGGCGATCCGGCAGGGAGACCCCTACGCGCTGGCGCTACGCGGCGAGTACGTGGATCACCTCTCCCGCGGGCTCGCGATCGTGGTGATGGCGTTGGATCTCGAGCGGATCGTGCTGGGCACGATCATCCAGACCAACCCGGACCTGTTTCTCGCGCCGCTGCGCGAGCAGGTCCGCGAGCGCGTCTGGGCCTCCCACCGTGACGTGGACGTTCGCGCCGGTGAGCTCGGACCTCGCCTTCCCGCCTACGCGGCGCTGTGCGTGGCCGAGCTCGAGCCGCCCTCCTCGTAGGCGGCTCGCCAGGATCGGGCCCAATCCACGAACCGATCTTCCCCAATTGCAGAACGCATTTCGCGAAAGAGTCTCATGAAATACGCGAGGTTGTGAAGCGTGAGGAGGCGCGGGCCGAGCATCTCTTTCGACACCATCAGGTGTCGAAGGTAGGCGCGCGAGAACCGCTGGCAGACCCGGCACGGGCAATCCGGGTCGAGGGGGGAGGGGTCGTCTCGATGGGCCTTGTTCCGGATCTGCAGCCGCCCGCGACACGTAAACACCGATCCGTGTCGAGCGTGGCGCGTCGGAACCACGCAATCGAAGAGATCGAGCCCCTGCGCAACCGCTGCCACCAGGTCCTCGGGCATCCCGATCCCCATGAGATAGCGCGGTGCGGAATCGGGAAGCGCGCAAAGGGCTGAGTCGATGAGCTCGGTCCGAAGGGAGGGAGGCTCCCCGATCCCGAGTCCCCCGATGGCAAAGGCCTGGAACTCCAGCTCCGCGGTCCGCTCTGCGCTCTCGCGTCGGAGATCCGCAAAGCCGCCCCCCTGCGCGATCCCGAAGAGCAGCTGGTCGTGGCGGGTCTGAGCGCTTCTGCATCGCTGCGCCCAGCGCAGCGTCCGCTCCGCAAGCGCACGCGTACGTGAACGATCCGGACCCGCCTCTGGGTTTCCGACCGGCTCGAACTGGTCGAGGGTCACGATCAGGTCGGCGCCAAGGCGCTCCTGGATCCCGATGCACGTCTCCGGGGAGAGGAAGTGCACGGAGCCGTCGATCGGACTTCGGAAGCGGACCCCCTCCTCGGTGCACTCGCACAGGTGATCGAGGGAGAAGAGCTGGAACCCTCCTGAGTCGGTCAGGATCGGCCGCTCCCACCCCATGAAGCGGTGAAGCCCGCCGAGCCGGGCCACCACGTCCTCGCCGGGACGGAGGTGAAGATGGTAGGTGTTGGCGAGGATCGCCTGGATGCCGAGAGCGGAGAGCTCGTCGGGATCCACTCCGCGGACCGCCCCGTACGTTCCAACCGGAAGAAACGCGGGCGTCTCGACAACGCCGTGAGGCGTCTCCAGGCGGCCGAGGCGGGTGGAAGCCGTGGCGGCTCGATGGACGACCTCGAAGCGGGGAGCTCCTACTGAATCCACATCGCATCCCCGTAGGAGTAGAACCGGAGACCGTGCTCGATCGCGTAGGCGTAGGCTCGCTGGATCGCCTCGACCCCCGCAAAGGCCATGACCAGGGCCAGAAGCGTGGAGCGGGGAAGGTGGAAGTTGGTGAGGAGCGAGTCGACGCTGCGAAACGTGTAGCCCGGGTGGATGAAGAGGTCGGTCGTCCCACTTCCGGCTCGGCCCCCCGTCGTCTCGAGCGTCCGGACCACTGTGGTGCCGACGGCGATGATGCGTCCGCCGCGAGCGCGCGTGGCTTCGATTGCGCGGGCGGTCTCCGCGGGGACCGAGTACCACTCGGGTTCCAGCTGGTGCTCCTGAACCCGCGCGGACCGGAGCGGTCGGAAGGTTCCCGGCCCGACGTGCAGGGTCACCGTCGCGAGCCGAAGCCGTGCCGCCATCTCGGCGGTGAAGTGGAGCGAGGCCGTCGGCGCGGCCACCGCCCCGGGAACGCGCGCGAAGATGGTCTGGTAATCGTCGAGATCCTCTTTTCGGGGCCGGGGGCGACGGATGTAGGGGGGAAGCGGTGCCTCGCCCAGGCGATCGAGAAGGGTGTCCGGCTCCTCACCCCGGAGGCGAAGTCGACAGCGCCCGTCCTCCAGGACTGCTTCCACTTCCGCCTCCACGTCCCCGAAAGAAAGCAGGATTCCAGGTCGCAGCCGACCGCGCGTACGTAGCAGGGCCATCCACGTCCCGTCGGGAAGGCGCTCCAGCAGGAGCGCTTCCGCACGGCCACCGGTGGCCTTCTCGCCTCGGATCCGTGCTGGAACCACACGGGTGTCGTTGACCACCAGAAGGTCGTCAGACCCGACACGACCGACGAGGTCGCGGAAGCGGGCCTCCTCCATCTCGCCCGTCCGCCGGTCGAGGATGAGGAGCGCTGCAGCATCCCGGGGCCTCGTCGGAGTCTGCGCGATCCGCTCGGGCGGAAGCACGTAGTCGAGGTCCTCGAGGCGGATCACCCACCCCCCTCCGCCGAGGCCTCGG
>DAOUZG010000178.1 GCA_030665705.1 Deltaproteobacteria bacterium
CGGAGAAGGAAGTTCCGCTCTCCGAGGATCTGTCGCAAGCGCTCGGCGAGGCCCTCAGGCTCGAGGAGGTGGTGCACCCGGATCCCTGCGCGTGAGGTTCGGTCCTCGTAGGTAGGCCCGATCCCCCGCACGGTGGTACCGATCGTCAAGCGGCCCCGAGCTTCCTCACGCGCCTGATCGAGCGCGAGGTGAACCGGCAGGATGACGTGGGCGCGATCGGATACGATCAGGCGGTCCGGAGAGACCACCACGCCCCGCCGCTTGAGCTCCTCGATCTCACCGAGCAGCACCTCGGGGTTCACGACGACGCCATTCCCGATCACGTTCAGGGTGCGCTCGTGGAGGATTCCGGAGGGGATGAGGTGCATGACGGTCTTCTCGCCGTCGACAACGACCGTGTGACCCGCGTTGGGCCCGCCCTGAAACCGAACCACGACGTCGGCACGCGGGCTCAGGTGATCGACGATCTTCCCCTTCCCCTCGTCTCCCCACTGTGCTCCGATGCAGACGACGTTCGGCATGGTCTCAGCTCACGCTGGGCCCGAGCTCGGCGAGGTCGACGCTCATCACCTCCGGCAGAGCCCGCAGCTTCGCCAGGACGTCGTCGGAGGGGAGCGGGTCTACGTTCAGGAGCTGAAGCGCCTGGTGACCCTTGGGATGAAGAGCAAGCTGCATCCGCGCAATGTTGATTCCGGCATCCCCGAGGGCCGAGCCCAGTCGACCGACGACGCCCGGCTGGTCCCGGTTCTGAATGAGGAGGGTAGCTCCCTCGGGAATCGCCTCGAGCATGAAGTCATCGACCCTCACGATGCGCGGCTGGGTCCGCCCGTACACCGTTCCCGAGATGAGACGGACTCGATCCCCCGACCGGACGCGGATCGTCACCAGGCTGACGAAGTCCCGCGAGATGGTGGCCTTCGACTCGACCACCCGGATTCCCCTCTGCTGGGCGAGGTGTGGGGCATTCACGTAGTTCACCCGCTCGCCCACCCATGGCTCGATGAGGCCCTTCAGGACCGCGAGGGTCACCGGCTGAACGTCGAGCTCCGCGACCTGCCCCGCGTACTCGACCTCGACCTCTTCGATCCCCTCGCGCGCGAGCTGGCCCTGGAAGCGTCCCAATCGCTCGCCGAGCACCAGGAAGGGACGAATCTTCTCCAGCTCCTCCGGCGAGATCGACGGAAGATTGACCGCGTTACGGACGACACCGTCGAGCAGGTAGTCCCGGATCTGCTCGGCGATGGCGATCGCGACGTTGAGCTGGGCCTGCGTAGTGGCCGCCCCCACGTGGGGGGTCACGACGACCTCCTCGCGCTGGAGGAGTGGATCGTCAGCGGGCAAGGGCTCATGGGCGAAGACGTCCATCGCCGCACCCTTCACCTTGCCTGACTCAATCGCCTCGAGAAGCGCGGCCTCGTCCACGATGCCGCCCCGCGCCGCGTTGACGAGCAGCACGCCCTCTTTCATCTTCGCAAAGGCTTCCTTCCCGATCAGCCCGCGGGTCTCCTTGGTGGCGGGAACGTGCAGCGTGACGATGTCCGCCCGCGCGAGGAGCTCATCGAGCGGCACGAGGCTCACGCCGAGTCGCTCGGCACGCTCCTCGGAAACGAGGGGATCGGCTGCGATGACCCGCATCCGGAGGCCCCGAGCACGGTCCGCCACGATCGACCCGATGTTCCCGAGTCCGACAACACCGAGGATCTGGTTGTAGAGCTCCTTTCCGCCGCTAAACCGACTCTTCTCCCAGCGTCCCTCCTTCAGGGAGCGGTGGGCTTCCGGGATCCGCCGCGCAAGCGACATCATCAGCGCGATCGCGTGCTCGGCCGTCGTGACGGCGTTGCCCCCGGGCGTGTTCATCACGATCACGCCTCGGGCCGTCGCCGCCTCCAGGTCGACGTTGTCGACGCCGATCCCAGCCCTCCCGATGACCCGCAGCGATTTGGCGGCGTCGATCACTTCGGGCGTCACCTTCGTCGCGCTGCGCACGATCAGCGCATCGTAGTCGGGAATGGTCTGGCAAAGCACTTCGGGCTTCATCCCGGGTCGGTGCTCTACCTCGATCCCCGGGGACTCCCCCAGGATCTTCAGCCCTTCCTCTGCCAGCTTGTCCGAGACCAGAACACGTGGCACGTCTACGCCCCTTTCGCAGGCATGTCCTTGAGGATCTCGGATGCAGCTCGCATGCCCTCCCCGAGCTTCACCGGGTAGCCCATCTCGCCGAGTAACATCTCGATCGCGGCCACGGCCGTGATCACATCGAAGCGATCCACGTATCCGAGGTGCGCGACGCAGAAGATCTTGCCCGCCATCTGATTCTGGCCACCAGCAATCGTGATTCCGTACTCGTCCCGGAGCCGTTTGGTCAGGGCCTTCCCGTCGATTCCGTCGGGTACCCAGACCGCAGTGCACGCATACGAGGGAGAGTCCGGCGCAAACAGCTTAAGACCGAGCGCCCTCATGGCCGCGCGCGTAGCCTTCGAGAGCGTGGCGTGCCGCCGGAAGACGTTCTCGAGTCCCTCTTCGAAGACCATCGCGAGAGACTCCCTTAGGCCGAAGAGCAGCGACACCGCCGGTGTGTAGGCGGTCTGGTTGCCCGCTTGGGCCTTGAGCACCTTGCGGAGGTCGAAGTAGTACCGCGGGGACTGCGACTCCTGAATCGCAGCCTGCGCGCGCTCCGAGAGCGCAATGAACGCGAGCCCTGGAGGCAGCATGAACGATTTCTGGCTGCCCGAGAGGACCACGTCGAGACCCCACTCATCCATCGGCATGTCGTGTACGCCGAGCCCGCTGATCGCGTCGACGACAATCAGGCGGTTTCCCTGCTCGCGTACGACTTGCGCCAGCTCCCGGATCGGGTGATAGACGCCGGTCGACGTCTCGGAGGCCTGGACGTAGAGAGCCTTGGCGTCGGGGTTCTGCTCGAGCGCCTTACGAACGGCGCTCGGATCGACGGCCTGTCCCCATTCCACGTCGATGCAGATCGGCTCGGCCCCGTACGCTGTGCAGAGCTCCGCCCAGCGCTCGCCGAACTTCCCGCCCCGTACGACGACGGCCTGATCGCCGGGGGAGACCAGGTTGGAAACCGCCGCCTCCATCGCGCCGGTCCCCGAGCTCGCCAGGATGAGCACGTCCTGGGTCGTCTGGAACAGACGGCGGAGGTTCTCACGGATCTCCTCGAGGACGGGCAGGAACTCAGGAGACCGATGGTGAATCATGGGGCGCGCCATCGCGAGCAAGACGCGTTCCGGCACCGTCACCGGACCGGGGGCCAGAAGTCGGTATTTCTGCACGGCCCGGCCTCCCAACAAACGGGCGGGGGCGACCCACACGGCGCCCCCGTCAACCGATGCAGCGACTCTACCCCCTGGCCACGATCGGGTCAAGAAGCAGGTTGCTCACGTTTCAGCTTACGTTTCGGTGAGTTAGCGCGTGTGCTACCCTCGCGCGCCCGTGGACGAACTCGCCGTGCAACCGATCTCTGCACCCGACGTGGCGGTGCGCGTGCCGGGCTCCAAGAGCCTCACGAACCGGGCGCTGGTCTGTGCCGCCCTCGCCTCGGGCACCAGCCGGTTGGTGGGGTGGCTCCGAAGCGACGACACCGAGGCCATGCGGGAGGGTCTGGGCCGCCTCGGCGTCGAGATCCACGAGGACGAGGAGGAGCTGGTTGTAAGAGGGGTAGCGGGATGTTTTGCCATCCCCCTGCGTCCGATCGACTGCCGGGCGTCAGGAACGACCATGCGGTTCCTCTGCGCGTGCGCAGCGGCCGCCCCGGGCCGAGTCGTCCTGGACGGGAGCCCGCGCATGCGGGAGCGGCCGATCCAGGAGCTGGCGGACGCCCTGGGTGCTCTCGGGGTGAAGGTCCGAACCACTGCCGGCTTTCCGCCGATTACCGTGAACGGGGGCACCGTGCACGGCGGTCGGATCTCCGTCGATGCGACGCGCTCGAGCCAGTACCTCTCCGCGGTGTTGCTGATCGCGCCCCTCGCCAACGAGGAACTCGACATCACGTCCGGACGGATCACCTCCCGCCCCTTCGTCGAGATGACCCTCGAGACGATGCGCGACTTCGGGGTCGTGGTGGAGCCCGTCGGGGACCTGAGGTTCCGCGTCCCGGGCGACCAGTCCTACCGGGGGCGTCGCTACGTGGTGGAGCCCGACGCGACGAGCGCGAGCTATTTCTTCGCCGCAGCTGCGGTGACTGCCGGCCGCTTTCGCGTGGACGGGCTCACGGCGGCCTCGCACCAGGGGGACGTCCGGTTCGTAGAGGTACTCGAGCGCATGGGATGCGTCGTCGAACGGGGCGCGCAGTCAATCACGGTGCGCGGGTCTTCCTATCTGCACGGAATCGACGTCGATCTCAACCCCATGCCGGATACGGCGCTGACCCTCGGGGTCGTCGCCTGCTTCGCCCGGGGATCGACCTGGATTCGGAACGTCGCAAATTTACGCATCAAGGAGACGGATCGATTAGAGGCGTTGCGCGGCGAGCTCACCAAGCTCGGAGCTCGCGTGGAGATCTCGGGACCCGATCTGCGGATCGATCCCCCCGCACGCGTGCGGCCGGCGCGGATTGCGACCTACGACGACCACCGC
>DAOUZG010000188.1 GCA_030665705.1 Deltaproteobacteria bacterium
CGGATCCGGGCCGGCCGAACGTGCCCCCTTCGCCATGCGATTTCCCCTCCCGTCTATCGCGGTGCGCAACTCCTTCAAGGTACTCCGAGGTGCGGTGACGTGGTAGTCTCCGCCCCGCCGCTGGCCGCTCGGGCCCCGACGGATCCCGGGCGCCACGAGCCGGTGGCGCAATTCGCGAGAAGCACCTCATCGTCGTGTCCGACCCCTACCGTCCCCGATACCACTTCACACCGCCGCGGGGCTGGATGAACGACCCGAACGGCCCGATTCACTGGTGCGGGCGTTATCACCTGTTCTATCAGCACAACCCCGACCAGACGGTCTGGGGCAACCTACACTGGGGCCACGCGGTCTCGGATGACCTCGTTCGCTGGCAGCACATGCCGGTTGCCCTGGGCATTCCCGATGACGATCTGCACCGACACGGTGTGTGGTCGGGTTGTTGTGTGGCGGACGATGACGGGTCGGCGGCCATCCTCTACTCGACACACGATCCCTCCACCGTCTGCCTGGCGCGATCGACCGACGACGACCTGCGCACGTGGACCCGGCATGCCGACAACCCCGTGATTCTCGGCCTGCCCGAGGCGGCTCGACCGAGCGACATCTTTCGAGACCCCTACTGCTGGCGCGAGAGAGGTGAGTGGCGCATGGCAATCGGCGCGGGCTCGTGGGATTCGAACGGCGCCGCGCTGCTTTTTCGGTCTCACGATCTCCAGAAGTGGGAGTACCTGGGGCGTCTCGGCGAAGGTCCCGAGGAGGGAGGGGAGACGGAATGGCGCGGTGTCTGGGAGTGCCCGCTGTTCTGGAAAATCGATGACACATATGTCCTGATCGTGAGCTCGCTCGATATCCGCTCGGACCCACCGCGCGCACGAGTCCTCGCGATGACGGGCTCCTACGACGGGATCCGCTTCGAGCCACGGGTACGAGAGCGCCTGGACTACGGGGACGCCTTCTACGCCCCAAACGTCCTGCACACCGAGAACGGACGGCACATCGTCTGGGCCTGGCTCAGGGAGTGCCGCTCCGAGGATGTGGGCGAGCAATTGGTCTGGGCCGGCTGCCTGACGCTTCCTCGCGTCCTACACCTGGATCGGGACGGACGCGTGGTGATGGCAGCAGCGCCCGAGGTTGAGCAACTCCGGACCTTCACCCAGACCTGGGAACCCGGCGTCGGCGAGCTCGCGGCGTGGCTGAAGGCTCGGGCCGGCGTCTCTCTGGAGATCGAGCTGACCTGGCACGGTGGACGCTCGGGTCCACGCGGGCTGGCGGTCTGCGCAGCCGAGGATGGCAGCGAAGAAACGCGGATCGTGCACGACCCCGACCGAGGCCTTCTGCTCATCGACCGCTCCGACTCGCGCGCGGGGGAGACGCCCTCCGTCCATTCCCAGACCGTCTCCGCTCCCCTCGCCACGCGAGCTGACTCCCCCCTCGAGCTCCGGATCTTCCTAGACCAGAGCGTGCTCGAAGTCTTCACCGGCACGACGGCCTGCCTCAGCACGCGGATCTATCCGGCCCACACCAGCAGCATCGGTCTGCGCCTCATTGGGGCCAGTGAACAGGTCAAGGCGGTTTCCATTCACGAGATGGCTGCCATCTGAGTGTCCAGCGTTCTGAAGGGGCCTTTCGCCGAAACCGCGCGGGAGGTGGGCATGCTAGGATCCTGCGGTGGGTTCGTGGGAAGAGATGGAGCCAACGCGCGCGCCGATGAAGAGGGTGAAAGTCCGATGATCGAGAACGGAAAGACGGTATTCATCGAGTACACGCTGAAGCTCGATGACGGAACGACGGCGGATACGAATGTGGGGGGGGAGCCGCTCATTTTCGAGCAAGGCACGCGGCAGATTCTACCCGCGCTCGAAGCCGAGCTGATGGGACTCAAGGTCGATGACACCAAGCAGGTGAAGCTGTCGCCTGAGGACGGCTACGGGCCGGTCGACCCCGAGGCGTTCCGAGAGGTGGAGACGGATTCGGTTCCCGAGGACGCGAGGGAGGTGGGCATGCTGCTTCTCGCTCAGGACCCGATGGGGAATCGACGCCCCGTACGCGTCCACGAGCTGAGAGACGAGACGATCGTCCTCGACCTCAATCATCCACTCGCGGGCCAAAGCTTGAACTTCGACATCCGAGTCGTCGGGATCGAGTAGCAATTGCCGAGGGGGAAGCAAGCGGCTCAACGCGACCGAGCGCTCGCCTTCGGCACCACTGGAAGATCGATGTAGGAAGCGCGCCGCAAGCGGTTCGGAAAAGACGAGAACGATCCCTCCCAGACCCCATGTGATCGCGAAGAAGGCGAGGGACGGCGCTTCATGTCACCCGTCCGCGGTCACTGGCTCGATCCGGCCGCGACATCCGGCTGCGCGCCGCAGCCCACCCCTTCATAATCCTCCAGGCTGAAGTGCGGGGACCAGTCGGCGAGCTCCTCGAATAGCTCGCACCGCTGCGCGTGACTGGCCAAGCGGGGGTCCGCACCGATCTGCGCGGTCAGACTCTCCTTGCTCACAGCACCAAAGGACATCCGGATCCCGCCGTCTGTCTCGGTGTCGAGAACGAGGAACTTCGGACTTGTCGGGCTCCTGTTATCCCACGCAGTCCACCGAGGCAGCTTGCCCTCGCGGCCCATCCCGGGGTCGCCGCTGTAGGCGAACTCGGCCCAGTAGGACATCATGCTCAAGGACAGGGCCACGCGACCGGGCTCGTTTGCCCTGGTGAAAAGTCGGCTCGCCTCCCTCCCCAGCTCGAAATGGCCGAAGACGAAGGGGATCTCGAGGCCGTGTGCGGCCCCGAGCATGACGGAGAGGTCGCTCCCCAGGACGGTCGGCTCCTCGTCCCAGTCCCAGCGGTAGGCATAGACGCTGGGGCCCTGCACCTCGCGCATCAAGGTCGCGGGCTCGTCCACACCGTTCGCCTTCCACATCTGGCTCTGATACTCGGCCTGCAGGTTGTACTGCGATGCGTCAACGAGCCTCGGAAACAGACCGAAGAGGCGCCGGACCTGCGCAGGGTCGAAGAACAGGAAGAGCTTGTACTCGTCCCGGTTCGTGCCGAGCATCACCGGGACCTGGTTGTAGCCGTCCTCACGGGAGAGGAGCTCGAAGGGCTTTCCCTCGGGTAGGACGTGTCCGTCGCGGATCACTCGCGGCAGGCTGAACTCGCCCTCCTCCGAGCCGTCCACGTACGCAGCCATGATTTCCCGATTCGTCTTGCCGCGCAGGTAGCGAGCGACCTCCTCGTTGCTCATTCGGGTGACCCGCTTGCGCGCGTCCGCCGGATCGGTAGCGCTCCCGTCGGCAACCAGGAGTCTCAGTAGCACCTCACGCGAGCTGGCTGGGTGCCCCGCCTCCGAAGCGTCGGCGTAGTTTTCCGCCTCGGCTCGGGAGAAGCTTCGGGTGCTACCGCTCTGGACGATCGCCCGGTGAAAGAGACCCTGGACGGGCGGCGAGAGTAGTAGCGAGAAGACATTGGTCCCACCCGCCGACTCGCCGAAGATCGTGACGTTCTCCGGATCGCCGCCGAAGGCCGAGATGTTTTCCCGCACCCACGTAAGTGCGCCGATCAGGTCGAGCGTCCCGTAGTTGCCCGAACGGTCAGCCTCGGTCGTTCCCTCGCCTTGAAGCGCGGGATGGAGGAGCCAGCCGAACGGACCGAGCCGGTACTGCGTCGTGACCACGATCAGGTTGTGTGTCGCGGCGAGGTTCCCGCCGTCGTAGAGCCGCGTCGTCCCGATGGTGTTGCCGCCCCCGTGGATCCAGAACATCACGGGCAGACGCGCGTCGCCCGCTGGGACGCGCTCCTCGGTGAAACGGGGGCTGTAGACGTTCAGGTAGAGGCAGTCCTCGCTCCCCACGAGCTCGCCCGGCTCCGCTGTGTCCACCCCGCCCATGGGACTTGCGAACTGCGTGCAGGGCGGCGCAGATGTGAGAGCCGTGCGCCCTTCCGTCCAGGGCTCGGCCGGCCGAGGTGCGCGCCAGCGCAGGGCGTCGACGGGCGCCTCGGCGAAGGGAATCCCCAGCCAGGCGTGGCTCCCGTACCGAGCCTCGAACCCCACGAGCTCTCCCGAGGGCGTAATTCGGCGAGCCGCATCGCTCGCGAGGGGCTCAGCCGGCTCGGCCGTCCCGCGGAGGCTGCCGAGCGAGCAACCGGCGGTCAGCGCGACGGTCAGAAGACCGTACACGAGGGTGACAACGTGCCTGGACATGGGATCTGCGCTCCTCTCCAACGTGGCCGCGTGCTCCGAGCCTCTACGCCCTGTCGGTGCCTGCCGGACTCGGTCCTCCAACCACTGCCGTGCGCACTATACCTCGCGCACGGGTAGGCCTCGT
>DAOUZG010000330.1 GCA_030665705.1 Deltaproteobacteria bacterium
GGGCGAGCCGCGCGATTCGAGCATCCTGCTCCATGACCCCTTCCACTGCGTCGACGAGCAGCACCACGACCTCGGCCCGCTCGATCGATCGGAGCGCCATCCAGGCGCTGCCCCGTTCCAGCCGGTCCTCCCGGCGTCCCGGCCGCCGGAGCCCCGCGGTGTCGATCAGCACGACAGAACACCCTCCGACCTCGAGCCGGACGTCCGTCGGGTCGCGCGTGGTGCCTGGCTCCTCGGAGACGATGGCCCGCTCCTCGCCGGCGAGACGGTTGACGAGAGAGGACTTGCCCACGTTCGGTCGCCCCACGACGGCGACGCGGACGCCCCCCTCCTCCTCCGGTTCCGGAGCGACCTCGTGCGGTTCGGGAATCTTGGCTGCAAGGGCGACCTCGAGGTCGGTGATACCGCGCCGGTGCTCCGCCGAGACCGGAACGACCTCGCCGAACCCGAGCGCGTGGAACTCAGCGGCCGCGATGTCCTGCTTCGGTCCGTCCGCCTTGTTAACGACGAGGATCACCGAACGCTCCGCGCGATGCAGGAGTCGGCCGATCTCCTCGTCGAGGGGGAGCAGCCCCTCGCGGACGTCCACGACGAAGAGGATCACCGCGGCGTCCTCGATCGCGCGGCGAGCCTGCGCCCGAACCGCCCCGGGGATCCCCTGCTCCGCGGCCGGATCGAGGCCTCCCGTGTCCACGAGAAGCGCCTCGCGGCCTTCGACCCGGACTCGGGCCACCACACGATCCCGCGTGACCCCGGGCCGATCCTCGACGAGCGCGCGCCGCGCCCTCAGGAGCCGGTTGAACAGGGTCGACTTACCGACGTTGACCCGTCCGATGATGGCGACGAGCGGCAGGGGTGCGGTCTCCACCGGTCGCGACCCCTCCTCCTCGGCAAGACGATTGACTTCGTTCCCCCCTTCGCTCACGCTCGCGGGGTCTCGAACGGAATCCGGAGGATCTGCAAATGTCACGCCTGTGCTTCCCGCTGGTTCTGGGGGGGATTCTCGCCTGCCTGACCTCTGGCCTCGCGCCCAACGCCGCGCTGGCCGACGGTACACAACTCTGCCGATCGCTCACAGCGATCACGCTCGCGCCTACCGACATCGTGTTGTCTCCGTACATCGCCTACCGCGACATACGGAACCGGATGGCCGATTACGACGACTCGCGCGGGGTGAAGATCGCCTATATGGTTCCGGGATACGTCTTCGTGAATTTCGTGCAAGTTTACGGAACAGGGATGCGGATCGTCGCGGGCGCCCTCGAGTTTGTTCCGGGCCTCTTCACGCTGTTTCGGGAGGGTTCCCCGACACCCTTCTTCCAGAACTGGGCCGAGAACGGCGATGAGGCGGTCTACTACAACGAGTTCGGCCCGTGCCCCGTCATGATCGGGAGCTCCTACACCGCGGGCGGATACTAGAACCCATCTCAGAAACCCGCTCCCTAGCTGGCTCGTCATCAGCCCTCGAGCAGTTGGACGGCCGCCGAGAGCGCCTCCGAGGGCCGGGAGGCGTCCATCCACACCAGCCCCGGCTCTGCCCGGAACCAGGTGCGCTGGCGCTTCGCGTAGCGTCGGGTCGCGAGATAAGTAGCTTCCCGGGCCGTCGCCTCGTCCATGCTCCCCGCGAGCAAGAGGCCGACCTCCCGATAACCGATCGACTGGAGGGGACGGAGGGAGGGACCGTAGCCGGCCGCATACAGCTGGCGCACCTCCTCGATTAGCCCCTCGCGAAACATCCCGTCGACTCTGTCGCGCAGCCGCGTCCACAGAAGCTCCCGCTCGAGACCGAGAGCGAGCCAGCGGACGTCGAAGGGACGATCGCCGA
>DAOUZG010000208.1 GCA_030665705.1 Deltaproteobacteria bacterium
GACCCTCACCCCCCGGTAGTCCCGGTACCCATCGACGTCGACCCCGCTTCGACCCGTGACCGCATCGGCGGCCATTCGCGTCAGAGGACGGGCCTTCAGGGGCAGACCAGGGACGTATCCCTCGACCAGGCTCCCACCCGGATCGCGGACTTCAATGTTCATGAACGACTTCACCGCGGGATCCCGGGGCAGCAAGCCGATCTCGCGCAGCTGCGTCTCGAAGCGACTCGCGGACACGAGCAGGCCCTGGCGGTCGAATGCGTAGGTCCCTCCCGTCTCACCCATCCGTGCAACCGAGAGAATCCGCGTAAACTCCCCATCGACGTTGATCCGGAACCCGACGATAGCCACGATCTGACCCGACTCGTCGCGGAGCGGAGCGGCGGCCAGCAGGCCTACGACGGTTTCGTCCGGGGCGCCCTCGAAATCCAGCCGAATCGGCCGGGTGACCATGGTCTCTCCGGCCAGGGCCCTCCCGAGCAATCCCTCGCCGACGCGAGCCACGAGCCCTACCCTCGCCTCCTCCTGGTTGGCCAGGAAGCGGCCGTTGCGATCGAGCACACCAAAGCCCCCGTAGCCGTAGAGGTCGAGATCGTGCTCCAGCATCCGGCGTAGCTCGGCAAGAGCGGGGGAGGCGAGGAGAGCGGCCCGAGGGTCCTCAGCCCCTCGACTGGCCTCGAGAAGCTTCAGGACGAGGCCCTGCACACGGGGATCCTCGGCGTGGTCCTCGGCAACGGCTTTCTGCTTCTCGAGCCAGATCCGCAGCGCCGTCACGTCGGCGTCGAGGATGGTCTGGAGCTCGCTCGCCAGTCTCTCCCGCATCGTGGACTCGATCGCCCTGTACGAAGTCCAACCCGCAGCCCCGAGAAACACGACCAAGGCGATCGGAAGCAGCCAGGGCCAGCTGTGACGGAGTCTACCCACGAACATACGCTCCAAGTGCCGCTCTCTCCCCGCCCGGTTCCCAGTTCCGCAGGGCCGCCCGAGGGCCTCCGCGAGAGGAGAGTCCGTCCAATCTTAGCGTTCCGCCCGAGAGATCTGAAGCGCGGGGCGGAGCCTACCGTCTGAAGGGTACCACTTCCTTGAGGAAACTGACTCGTGTAGCATAGCGGCCGCCTCTCAACTCCGCGGACTGAGGGAGAAGTGCCATGAAGCGGGCGTCCGTAAAATCGTTGACGACAAGGAGCGGGGCGGTGGCCGCCCTGGCTGCAGCTGCGCTCCTCATCACCGGCTGCGCATCTACAAAGATGCAATGGTGGTCCTGGGAGATGCCCGGGGTGGGCCAGGAGGCAGAGATCGGAACCGTGACCAAGCGGGGGAGCTATCTCGATGCGACGCTGAACGTAGAGGGCGAGAAGCTCCGGTTCTTCTTCCCGAGCGGCTACACCTGCACGCAGGTCATCAAGCCGGGAGCCACCGTCGATTACATCGCCGCCCTTCCCGGCCCGGGTGTCCGGAGCAGCGACGGTCGGTGCGACCCGGTCGGAATTCTCTCACTCGCCGAGTGGCTGAAACGGTACCCACGGGAGATGACACCCGGGCAGCCCGGGCGAGAGATCAACTTCGAGGTGTTCTACCGGGACAAAGACGTCGCCCTTGCCCGAGGGCAGTTCCACTTCAAGGGGTACAGGGTCGTGCGGGAACTGCGGCCCTCCGGATTCCAGAGAAGCATCGCGGTTCGTAAGACGATCCGGGTGATCGGGGTGATCCCGAACAGCCCCGAGTGCCAGAAGCCTTTGGCCGACGGCGCGGCCACGGCAGAGTTTCATCCGGACGACCCGAATCCCTTCCAGCTCCGATCCGGAGAGGAGGTCTGTCCCCTCCTCGGCCTGACTCGAACCTTCGAGGTGCCGAGGCCGATCGGCGCGGGGAAGCGCATAGACTGACCCGTCCGGGATCGCTGGCGAGCTAGGGTGTAGGGGCCGTCGCAACCTCGCGCGCGACGGCTTCGAGCTCTGCGGCGTTGCGCTGCATGGTCGTCAGGAGATCCCCCTCGTTTGGAACGTTCCCACAGGGATTAAACAGGCCACTCGCAACGCCGAGCTTGCCGAGCGTACGAGCGATCTCCGGAGCAGGCGCAGCCTCCCAGAGCATCCAGCGGGCCGGATGCTGTTCGAGGAGTGCCCGAAGAGCTCGCCAGGCACTGGCATCGGGCAGCTCGTCGGGCTCGAAGTGAACCGAGCGGGCATTCAGACTGTAGCGGCGTACGAGGTACTGGTAGACGGGGTGTGAGAAGAGCAGCGGAGCGTCCCTGAGACTCGCGGCGGCAGCCTCGAGCCGCGCGTCGAGCGCGCCAAGGTCGGCTTCGAGTCGTGCCAGGTTGGCGCGGAAGCCTGGCTCGTGCTCGGGCTGGGCCTGGGAGAAGGCCTTCGCGATCGCACGCGCCTGCTCCAGGGCGAGTGTGGGGTCGAGCCAGGTCGTAAACGCGAGCCCCTCGTGTGAGTGCGCACCGGTCGGGCCGTGCTGGTGGGTGACGGCCTCCTCGAGCGGAATGAGGCGGTCGCGGAAGGGGGCGGAGGTGTCGACGGTGCGACCTCGGGGAAGCGAGGCGAGCTCTACCCATCGCGCGTAGCCGGCGCCGTTCAAGATGATCAGGTCGGCGCCCTGGTAAGCGGCGACGGTCTCGGCATCGGGTGTCCAGTAAGCGGGGTCCACGCCGGGTGGCGCCGGAAAGACGACCGAGGCGGCCTCGCCGCCGATCCTCTCGGCGAGGTAGCGGAGGGGGTAGTTGACGACGTAGACGGAGAGTGGCCCTGTCTCCTCCGCCTCGACGTCCGTAGGCTCGTCCCCCGGCTGCGAGCACGCGAGCGCGGCGAGACAGGCCAGAAGCCAGCTGAGCTCCCGTAGATACCGCATCGATTTCTTCCTCAAGAGAGCAGGAGTGCGCGGATCGCCGCGGAGCCAAGGCGGCTCGTGGCGAGCGTGAGACCCGAGGCCAGACCGATCCCCAGCACGAGCACCACCACGATCTCCGAGACCAGCACCGCGGCCACACTCCGGCGTGTGCCCCCGATCTTCACCATGGTCTCGATTTCGCGCCGCCGGAGACGGAGCGAGAGCAGGAAGACGAGCGCCGCCGTCGCGAGCGTGGCAACGGCCACGAGCCCGATTGCAGCCACCACGTAGCTACGGATGGTGAGAATCGTGCCGAGAAGTTCGTCCATAACGACGGCGGGGCGCACGATCTGGGCAACCTCGTCGGGGCCGGCGTAGCGCCCCAGCAGGAGAACGCGGGACTTCTCGTTCCGCGGCACGGCGATCACCGCCGTGACGGGATGGTCCGCGAAATCGCCGTGCAGGTGGAACGAGTCGATGTTCTCGGGCGTGATCTCATTGTACTGGACCACCGAGGCGTTTGCCGTGATGCGGCCGCCCTCGCGCGCGAGCACCGCCGCGTCGGCCTCCGGCGCCGCCAGGTCTGCGTGGCCGTGACCCAGGCCCTGGATAATCCACGCGGTCTTCACGTCTACGAAAACGGCACCGTCGTCGGGCGTGTGGGACGGCGCGAGGACGCCGACCACCTTCATCTTGAGGGGATAGACCCCGGCCAGATCGAAGACGGTCTCGGGCGAGGAGATCAAGGTCTCTCCCGGCCCGATCCCCAGGTTCTGGGCCACCCGGGAGCCCAACACGCACTCGCCCAGCACGGCCATGGGTCGGCCCGCAGCGAGGCGAAGCCGACGGAAGTCGAAATACTCGAGAGTGGTACCGACGATGGCGTACCCGCGGGTCCGAAAGCGGAGGTGAAGCGGGATGGCCTCGGCAAGGTCCGACTCGGCGACCCGGCTCACCTGGGCCCAGGTTGTGGCCTCGGGCGGATCCGTGTCGAAGTAGAGCGACGAGAGCACCAGCTCGAGGCGGCTCCCCTTCGCTCCCACGAGGAGCGGTGTGGCTTCGGCACGCGCGGTGAGCTCAGCGGCACTCTGCCCCACCAGCACGTTCAATCCGACGGGGAGAAACACGATGAGCGTGATC
>DAOUZG010000328.1 GCA_030665705.1 Deltaproteobacteria bacterium
TGGTCCCCCGCTTGATTAATAAGTTCGCCTCGTTCTCGCCGAATCGCGTGGAGTAGGTGGGTTTGTAGTATGGGGTGGGTGTCGTAAACGACTCCGAGCGTGCGGGGGATCATCGTTGCGGGGCTCGAACTTTCGCGCAGGTTCCGTGCAGCTCGAATGTGGGGCTCCGCGGCGTACGCCACGGAGCCCCACACGGCCTCTCCTCTCCGACCCGCGAAGCCGACGGATCGATCCGGTTCGTCCTTACAGCCCCTTCGTCCGTTTCAGCTGCAATGGTGGGAACAAAACTCCGCCCGGCCTCGCGACACCCCTCACAGTGCACGATTTTAGGAATCCACCGTCGAGGATGTCAACTCGCGGTCCTGCTTCGGCGTCGCTTTGTCGTACTCGAGTACGCAGATCACCTCGACATGGTGCGTCTGGGGGAGTGCGTCAATTACGACGAGCTTCGTGACGCGCCAGAACTCGGAGAGGCGCCGCACGTCGCGCGCCAACGTCGTGGGCTCACAGGAGACGTAGACCACACGGGCCGGGGCGGCGTCTCGGATCGCCTCCGACACCGACACGTGACACCCCCTGCGCGGCGGGTTCACCAGTACGACTTCCGGCGCGAGCCTCGCGAGGTGCTCGGGCGCCCATCGCTCGGCGTCAGCCCCAACGACCTCGGCGGTCGTGTTCGCCCGCGCGCTGCGAGCGGCGGGGCCACGTTCCACAGCCACCACGCGTGCGAACCGCTCCGTGAGCAAAACCGTATAGAAGCCTGCCCCCGCATAGAGTTCGACGACGCACTCCCCCCGGCCGCACGCCTCCGCGACAGTGTTCTGCCATGCCTCCCAGAGGAGACGGTTAGCCTGAAAAAACGCGCCCGCTCCGACCTGGAGGACCCGGTCTCCGACTCGAGCCTTCTCCCCGAACCCGGCGATCTCGATCTGCGTCGGCCCGCGGGGCGGTCGAGCTCGAAGACGCGCTAACGCCTGCTGCGTCTCTGCGTCGAGCACCGCGCAGCCCTCGACGTCCACGACGCGCCGTGACGCCCGCTCCCGAAATCCCACTCGGCCACCCTCCACCGCGACGCGGGCTCGCGCGCGGTACCGAAGCGACGCAGGAGAGGGGAGCCACTCGATCGGGGGGAGCGCGTTGACGCCCCCGATCCGCGCCAGGGCATCGCGTACGATCTCGACCCGGGCCGCGCGCTGTAACTCCTCGGTGAGATGCATCCAGGTACAGCCGCCGCAGCGCCCGAAGAGCGGACACGGGGGCTCCCGTCGGTCCGGGCCGGGGCGAAGAACCTCGACGAGCCGGGCGCGTGCGTAGCGGGCGTAACCCCGTACAACCTCGACGCGGACTCGGTCTCCCGGTGCCGTGAGGGGCACAAACACGACGCGGCCCTCGTGGCGTCCGACGCCGTCGCCTCCCGCCGCGAGCCTGTCGATCTGAAGCTCGATTTCCGCGCCAGCCTCTAGCGTGCGCTTCACGGCTCCAGGAACACGACCTGGGTGTATGACCCGAGACGGAGCTGAACCGCTGCGGGACGAATCAGCTCGATCAGTACACCGGCAATGATGTCCCCTTCGCGAACGTCGAGTGGTCCGGCCCGGTCGATCTGCACCCGGGCCACTCGGCGCTCGGCGCTCGGGTGCCAGCGCACACTCTCCACGACCACCGGCGGAAACCCGACCGGTGCAAGGACTTCCGTCCCTTCGGGCTCGGCACGGGGAGTGGGCTTCGCCTCGGCAAGCTCGATCGCCGGGCGTTCCGGCGCCTTCGACGGGGGCTTGGCGACGCGCGTCAAAGGCTTCGCCGTCTCCTCTTTGGGAGGCACCGGCGGTTTGGCTGGCTCGGTTACAGCCGAGGTCTCCGCGGCAGGCGGGGGGGATGAGGCCCGTGCGGTCGTCG
>DAOUZG010000146.1 GCA_030665705.1 Deltaproteobacteria bacterium
GACGACCTCCCGCAGGCTGATCTTCACCATCCGATCGATGACCGGGATGATCCACCGGAGGCCGGCGGGCTTGAGGCCGGTGAGTCGTCCCAACCGAAAGACCACGCCCCGCTCGTACTCGTTGAGGATCCGCACCCCGGCAAAGAAAAAGCCGAGCAGGAACAGTACGAGAACCAACCCCCCCGTCATCATGTGTTCTCCTCCTTCGGTTCGGAGATGCGCTCCACCCGAACCTTGAGGTCACGGACCTCCGTGATCCGGACCTTCTCACCCCTCTCGATCCGCTCGCCTGATTCGGCGGTCCACAGATCGCCCTTCAAGAATACCCGACCCTCCGGATCGATGCCGCTATCCGCAACGGCGATCTGCCCGATGAGGCCCTCGGCCCCCGAGACCTGAGCCCGGAAGAGACTCCGCGACAGGCCGAAGACCACGACTCCCCCGAAGATGCCCATGGCCAGCACTGCCCCGGCGACCACCTGGACCGGAACCGCGAGGTTGGACTGCTCGGGGACGTCGAAGACCATGTAGCCCCCGATCGCGAAACAGATGAGTCCCCCAGCAAACAGGAGCCCGAAGCTCGTCACGAAGATTTCGGCGATCAGCAACGCAACTCCCAGCAGGATCATGAGAAGACCCAGCCAGTTGAACGGAATGATCTGCAAAGCGAGCCCCGCGAGGATTAGGCAGATGACCCCCGCGATCCCCGGCCCGACGAGCCCCGGCTGCGTGAACTCCACGTAGAGCCCCAGCAGCCCCGCGAGGATCAGGAGGAGAGCCACCTGAGGATCGGAGATCACGTCGAAGAATCGATTCACAAGTGCCATCTTGATCCGTTCGATCGACGCCCCCCCGGTCTCCAGAATGACCTCCCGCTTCCCGACCTGGAGAGGGCGCCCGTCGACGGCGCTCAGGAGGTCGTCGAGGTCTTCCGCGACCAGATCAATGACGTTCTTCTCGAGGGCTTCCGACTGGGTGATCGCCTCCGACTTGCGAACCGCCGCGATGGCCCACTCGACGTTGCGTTCCCGCTCCTCGGCGATCGACTCCGCGAAGGCCGCAGCAAAGTTCTCGATCTTCTCGCCGAAGATGTCCCGTGGCGGACCCCCCTCCCCTTCCTCCTCGTCCTTCCCCTTCTCCTTCTTCGACGGGGGCTGTCCGGGGGGTTGCCCGGGGAGAAACGAAACCGGATGCGCCGCTCCGATGCTCGTCCCAGGCGCCATCGCGGCCACATGCCCCGCCAGTGTGATAAACACACCCGCAGACGCAGCGAAGGCGCCCTTCGGAGAGACGTAGACGATCACCGGAACCTTCGCATTGAGGATGGTGGTAACGATGTCCTTGGTGGAGGAGAGAAGCCCGCCCGGCGTGTCCAGCTCGATGACAACCGCCTCGGCCCCCTCGTTCTCTGCCTGCGCGATCCCCTTCTCGATGTAGTCCGAGACGGCGGGGTTGATACCACCGGAGACGGTGATGACGTACACGGCGTTCCCCGCTCGGGCGGGTCCGGCCACCACCAGGCTGAGGAGCACGAGAGCTACGAAGGCGTTCACGCGCGGCGCAGTTCTCGGACCCGGTCGAGGATCCGGGCCGCCACTTCGCGTTTGGTTGCCGCAGGAACGTGGACGACCTCGGACGTGGCCGGCCCGATGATCCAAACCTCGTTGCGATCCACGTTGAAGCCGACGTCCGGGCGGGACACGTCGTTCGCAACGATCAGGTCACACCCCTTCTGCTCGAGCTTCTGTCTGGCGTTGCCGAGCACATCCTGGGTCTCCGCCGCGAACCCCACGACCGTACGCGAACCCTTTCGACGCGCGACCTCGGCCAGGATGTCCGGGTTCGGAACGAGCCGGATCGTCCAGTCTGAGGCTCCCCGTTTCATTTTCTGTCCCTCGGACGTCTCGGGGCGATAGTCCGCAACGGCGGCGGCCTTGATGACCACGGTGGCCCGCCCGAGGGCCTGAAGCACGGCGTCCTGCATCTGCGCCGCGGTCTGCACATCGATCCGGTCTACACCGGCTGGCGTCGGCAGAGAAACCGGGCCCGCGACGAGCACGACCTCTGCCCCCCGCCGCGCCGCCTCCTCGCCGAGTGCGAACCCCATCCGACCCGACGAGCGGTTCACCAGCACACGAACCGGATCGAGTGGCTCTTCCGTCGGGCCGGCCGTGATCAGAAACACCTCCCCCGCCAGCGTGGGCTCCGCCGTGACACGATCCACCGCGGCCACGAGCTGCTCCAAAGCCACCAACCGGCCCGCTCCTTCCCATCCGCAGGCGAGCTCGCCCGTGTCCGGACCCACGATGTGCACCCCCCGCTTCGCGAGCGTGTCGAGGTTGGCCTGGGTCGCCGGGTGCTCGTACATATTCACGTTCATCGCCGGTGCCACGACGAGCGGAGCCCGGGTCGCAAGGCACACCGTCGCAACGAGCTCATCCGCCATCCCGTGCGCCAGGCGCGCCAGCAGACCGGCCGTGGCGGGAGCGATCAGCACGACCTCCGCCCAATCGGCGAGTTCGATATGGGAGATTTCCGATTCCTCGCTGTGCGAGAAGAGATCCGAGCGAACGGGACGGCCGGAAAGTGTCTGCAAAGTAAGCGGAGAGACGAAGCGGAGCGCGTTGGGCGTGGTCATCACCCGCACCTCGTGCCCCGCCTGCTGGAGCAGCCGAACCAGCTCGCACGACTTATACGCCGCGATCCCCCCGGACACGGCGAGCAGGACGCGGTTCCCAGCCCCGGCTCGATCGCGGTTCGAGTCGGCCCCGACGCGTGGTTCCGAACTCGATTGCGAACTTCGGATCGTCACGAATTCCCTTTGAATTTCAAGGGCTTTTGCTGAGGTTAGCCATGACCCGGTCCGGTGTCAAACGCGGCAGCGGCGCCGATCTGAGACCCGCATCAAGCCGCGGTGAAGCCCACCCGACAAGAGGGAGGGCCGATGGAGACACAGAGTGCCTTCATGGCCGCCGCCGCGGCCGCGGTGCTCGTCGCCGCCGTCCTGGTTCGACTCCGGGACCGGGCGGGCCTGCTGCTGGGCGCGCTGGTCACGAGCTTCGGGCTGTGGGCGCTCGGGCGCGGCCTCGCAGCCCTCGGCCACCCCTTCGGCACCGAGATCGAGGGAGCGGCGCTCGCAGTTGCCGGGCCTCTCACGCTCGCGTTCGCCTGGATTCTGGGAGCGCCTGTGCCTTCACCGCGGAGCGTCCTTCCGACGCTCGGACTCGCGGGCCTGTGTGTCGCCGGGCTTCAGTTCGTCCGCGGGCCTTGGAGTCCGATCGTCGAACCGCTCCCCGTCGCCTCGTGCGGCGTGCTCGTCACGACGGCCGCAGTCCTCCTGGTGCGCCGTCGGGTGCCACCCTCTACGGAATACTCGCCGGAGCTCACGAGGTTGCGCTACGTCGCAACATCCCACGCCCTCGTCGTCTTGGCGGTGGCAGCCGACGTGGGGCTCGGGCTGTTGAATGCCCCGCGGGGTGCGACTTATTTCGCTGGACTGTTCTACCTCTACATGTCCTACCTGCATCTGGCTCGCGTGCGGGTGGTGGATCTCCGGCAGCTCCTCGGCAATACGCTCGCTCTCGGGCTTCTGGCAACGGGACTCGTGACGCTCTTTGCGGGACTCCATCTCTGGGTGGGGGCACGTCTCGACTTGTTCGTCCTCAACGCCTTCCTGGCGTCGTTCGTACTGCTTCTCTTCTTCGACCCGATCCGACGCGGCGTCCAGCACGCCACGGACCGATGGTGGGTTGGGGCCAAGATCGCCCTGGAACGTTCGCTCTCGCCGCTGGGGTCGCGGCTAAGCCAGGTGCTGACGCTTGACGAGCTGCTCCGCGAATTCCTCCACACGTTGGAGCGCACGGAGCGGGTCACCTCCTCCTCCATCTTCTTGCGGGACGACCCTCACATGGGCTTCCAGCTCGCTGCCAGCATCGGCCTCTCTCCACGGCCTAGGGTGAACCTGATTCGCGAACCCGCCTTCGTGCGAGCGCTCCAGAGAGGCGAGGTGCTCATCACCGAGGACCTCGAGCGTGTGGAGCCGGGGGAGCGATTCCCGATTCCGGCCGAGGAGCGCGCGGTCCTCCTTCGAAGCGCCCGGGAGGTCGACGCCCAGGTGATCATCCCGCTTCGCGCGGGCTCGAACGTGGTCGGGTTCTGGACGTTGACCGAGGCCCGCGCGGCCGAGGCGTTCTCCACGGAGGAGGTTCGACTGCTGCGCGACCTCGCCGCCCGCGCAGCGATCAGCATCGAGAACTCCAAGACGTTTGAGCGGATTCGTGCTCGCGACCGACTCGTCGCGCTCGGGGAGATGGCCGGCGGCCTCGCGCACGAGATCCGCAATCCGATCGCCACGATCCGCGCGGGGCTGGATTTGCTGGAAAGGCCTGGAGAGGAGGACCCGACCGAGATCCGCCACCTCATCGTCGAGGAGGTGCATCGGCTCGATCGGGTCGTCGGTCTGTTCCTCGACTACGCACGCCCGTCCCCTTCCTGCAAGACACCGCAGGATGTCGTGAAGGTGCTCGAACGCTCCGTCGGGAGTGCTCGCTTGCGGTACCCGGGGAGTCCGGTCGAGGTGGGACTGCACACCGACGAGGACCTGCCGCCGATGCCCCTCGACGGACCACGCCTCGAGCGGATCGTCTCCAACCTGGTGAGGAACGCCTCGGAAGCGTGCGAGCCGGGAGGCTCGGTCCTCGTGACCGCCCAGACCGATCGAACACCGGAGGGCGAGGTGCAGGGTCTGGAGATCATCGTCGAAGACGAGGGCTGCGGAATGAGCGACGCGACACTCTCGCGTGCATTCCTCCCGTTCTTCACCACGAAGGAACGGGGGGTCGGGCTCGGCCTGGCGCTCTGTGAACGCCTCGTGCGTGGTCAGGGCGGAGAGATCGAGCTGCGATCCGAGCCCGGCCGGGGGACCCGAGCACGGGTCTGGCTTCCCGTCTCCACCTCCCCCGCTACGGAGCCGGACGAGGAGAGCGGACCATGACGCGGGCGGGCACGGTCCTGATCGTCGAGGACGAGCAGAACATGCGGAGGGTCCTTCGCGGGCTCCTGCAGCGCGAGGGTTACGAAGTTCGCGAGGCTTCGGACGGCGGGCACGCCCTCGAACTGGACGAATTCGAAGCGGCAGACGTGGTGCTCACCGACCTGAAGATGCCTCACATGAACGGGCTGGAGCTGCTGCGGGAGATCCGCGCTCGGGACCCGCGCCTTCCGGTGATCCTGCTCACGGCGTTCGGGACCGTGGGCAGCGCGGTGGAGGCGCTCAAACAGGGTGCGCTCGACTATCTGACTAAGCCGTTCGATCCCGGGGAACTCCTGGAGGTGGTCGCAAAAGGGGTACGGCTGCGCGAGCGCCAATCAGTCCAGATCTCGGCTGAGGCCGAAGAGGATCCCGAGGCGCTGCTCCAGGGCTCGAGCGCGGCCCTGAGGGAGCTTCGGCGTCTCCTCGAG
>DAOUZG010000274.1 GCA_030665705.1 Deltaproteobacteria bacterium
GGTCTCGCGGGAGGGGGACGAGGTCCACCTCATCGCCGAGGGCCGGAGCTTTCTCCGCTACATGGTGCGCAACCTGGTCGGGACGCTCGTCGAGGTGGGGCGGGGTCGGCGGGAGTCGGAGGAGATGCCCGGGCTGATCGAGGGCCGGAGCCGGGCCCTCGGCGGCCCCACCGCTCCCGCACGGGGCCTCTATCTGGTCCGGGTCGTCTATCCCGGGGACCCGGTCGGTTGCCCCCCCAGCTCCGATCGGCTATCGAATCGCCTCCGGTAATACGACGGGAAAGACGGTTTTGGTGGCGAATCCGAAGCGACCCACGCGAAGCATGCGGGCCCAGGACGTCCAGCACCGCTGGTACGTCGTGGATGCCGACGGACAGGTCCTGGGACGGATGGCCAGCGAGATCGCGAGCGTTCTGCGCGGCAAGCACAAGCCGACCTTCACCCCCCACGTCGACGATGGGGACTTCGTCGTCGTGGTGAACGCGGCAAAGGTGACGCTGACCGGCCGCAAGCTCGAGAACAAGGTCTACTACCGTCACTCGGGCTATCCCGGGGGGATCAAGAGCATAACGGCCGGGCGCCTGCTCGAGCTCCACCCGGAGCGGGTGATCGAGTCAGCGGTCCGAGGTATGCTCCCGAAGGGGCCTCTCGGGCGCCGCATGGCGCGCAAGCTCAAGGTCTACGGCGGCCCCGAGCACCCGCACGCCGCCCAGCGGCCCGAGTCCATGGAGATCCGCGGATGACCCAGCCTCAGACCGAGCAGTTTGCCGCGACGGGACGGCGTAAGACATCCGTCGCCCGCGTGAACCTCGAGCCCGGCGCCGGACAGGTCACGGTGAACAAGCGTGCCTTTGAGGAGTTCTTCGCTCGCGAGTCCCTTCGCAACCTGATCCAGGCCCCTCTCAACGCCGTCAACGCGGCGGGAAGGTTCAACATCACCGTGAAGGTTCGGGGAGGGGGGATCACCGGCCAGGCGGGCGCCATGCGGCACGGCATCGCGCGCGCTCTCGAGAGATGGGACCCGAACCTTCGGCCCACCCTGAAGCGGGGAGGCTTTCTGACCCGAGACGCGCGGGAGAAGGAGCGCAAGAAGTACGGGCTGCGGGGCGCCCGGGCGCGTTTCCAGTTCAGCAAGCGGTAGGCTTCCCCGCAGCATGCGCGTAACCGCGGTCATTCCGGCGCGGTTCGGCTCGACCCGTTTTCCGGGCAAGCCCCTGGCCCTGCTCGTGGGGAAGCCCCTGATTCTCCACGTGGCCGAGCGAGCGGAGGAGGCGCGCCGGGCGGGCGTCCTCGACCGCGTGCTGGTGGCGACGGACGACGATCGCATCTTCCGGACCGTCCGCGAG
Organism: Deltaproteobacteria bacterium; assembly: GCA_030665705.1. Taxonomy (GTDB): domain Bacteria; phylum Myxococcota_A; class UBA9160; order SZUA-336; family SZUA-336; genus DAOUZG01. Next base: position 1,347 of record DAOUZG010000274.1, read on the forward strand.
GGCGGCTTCGAGGTTCGGATGACCTCCTCCGACCACGCAACCGGCACCGACCGGATTGCAGAGGTTGCCCAGGAGCTTCCCGACGAGATCATCTGCAACGTGCAGGGGGACGAGCCGCTTCTCGAGGTCGCGGTGATCGAGGCCCTCGTCCGGCCCCTCCGAGACGATCCCGAGCTGCCGATGGGGACGCTCAAGACGACCTTGGAGCGGCCGGAGGACCGCTTCGAGCCGAACCGGGGAAAGGTCGTGGTGGACGAGTGGGACCGCGCCCTTACGTTTACGCGGCTCCCGATCGTGGAGGACGTCCCGCCGGGCCAGGAGTACTTCAACCGCGCACGAGTCGAGGCCGAGCACGCGCGACGCGGTCTCGTCGTCTACAGCGACATCGGCGTCTACGCCTACCGAAGGCCATTTCTCCTGTCGTATCCGAAGCTCTCCCGTACACCCTTCGAGCAGTCCGAGAGGCTGGAGCAGCTTCGGGCACTGGAGCACGGCTATCCGATTGCCGTCCCGACGGTGAGCCACCGGGCGCTGGAGGTCGACACGCCCGAGGACCTCGAGCGTGTCGAAGAGGTGCTCAAGAGCCGCTAGGGCGCGTCTGATCGCCTTCTCCTGCTTCCCGCCCCCCCGCCCTTTACGGAACCGGTCCGAGACGCCATTCTCCCAAAGGCGGTTAATCCGCGGATGAAACGTCGAACCAAGTACATCTTCATCACCGGTGGGGTCCTCTCCTCGCTGGGGAAAGGTCTCTCCTCAGCCTCGATTGGAGCCCTCCTCGAGGCGCGCGGGCTGCGCATCAGCTTCCTCAAGCTCGACCCCTACCTGAACGTCGATCCGGGCACGATGAACCCCTACCAGCACGGCGAGGTCTACGTGACCGAGGACGGCGCGGAGACCGACCTCGACCTGGGCCACTACGAGCGTTTCACGTCGGCCGTGCTGCGGTCCGAGAACAACCTGACCGCCGGGCGTGTCTACGAGCGGGTCATCCAGCGGGAGCGGGACGGGGAGTACCTCGGAGCCACCGTGCAGGTGATTCCGCACGTAACGGACGAGATCAAGCGCCATATTCTCTCGATCGGGGACGGGGAGCCCGACATCGTCATCGGGGAGGTCGGAGGGACCGTCGGTGACATCGAATCCCTACCGTTTCTGGAGGCGATTCGGCAGCTCCGCGCGGATCTCGGGCGCGAGAACATCCTCTATATCCACATCGCGCTCGTGCCCTACATCGCGAGCGCCGGCGAGCTCAAGACGAAGCCGGTCCAGCACAGCGTCAAGGAGCTCCGTTCGATCGGCATCGCGCCCGACATCATTCTGTGTCGAACCGACCGGTTTCTACCGCGCTCCGTCAAGGACAAAATCGCGCTCTTCTGCGACGTGGAAGAGGAGGCCGTGATCGCCGCCAAGGACGTCGAGACCATCTACGAGCTTCCGCTGCTGCTGCGTAGCCAGGGGCTCGACGAGGCGATCGTGGGACGGCTCAACATCTGGACCGGGCGACCGTCGCTCGATCGCTGGGAGGAGGTCGTCTCCCGCATCAAGAGCCCGGAAGCGCGCGTTCGGATCGCGATGGTCGGAAAGTACGTCGAGCTCACCGAGTCCTACAAGAGTCTGAACGAGGCGCTGACCCACGGAGGGCTTCCCTCCCG
>DAOUZG010000102.1 GCA_030665705.1 Deltaproteobacteria bacterium
GGGCGCGTGCCTCGGGAACGGTGAGGTTCCAGGAGTGATCCAGGACGGGACGGGCCACGTCCCTTCTAGGACTTCGTGAGCTTGCGCGCGGCACGCTTCATGAAGACCTCCATCTCCCGGACGGTCTGTAGGTCCCCCTGCTTTTGCGCCACGCGGATCCCCGACCGGAGTATCCGGATGGCGTCGTGGGGCCGCCCCGCCTCGGACAGAGCCCGGCCGAGGTCCCGGTAGGCCGCGGAGTAACCCGGATTGAGCTGAGTCGCACGGGTGAACGCGTCGATCGCCTCTTCCAGCAGCCCACCGTCCAGGCAGGCCTTTCCGAAGCCGTACTGGGCCACGTCGTCGTTCGGCTCCCGCTCGGCGATCCGACGGAGCTGCTCGAGTCGATCCTCGCTCACCTCTGATTTGCTACATCGCCCAGCTCTCGGAGTCCAGCCCGCGCCCGGCCCCGCCCCCGCGAGCCCCGAGCCTCGTGGGCAGCCGGCCGGGTCACCCCCCCGATATGGGGGGAAGGAAGTGGATTTGGCTGTCCGGTCCGACGGGCTCGAGGAGAGGGTCGTTCACGATCTCTCCGTCGATCGCGACCGCGATCCCGCCCCGCAGGCGATCTCCGAGCGCGGGGAATCGGGCCTCGAGCGCACGAAAGACCCCGCGGATGTCGAGCGCCTCGACTTCGACCTGGTCGATCCCGCCCGTCTGCGCCTGGAACGATTTCGGGAAGAAGATCGTGGCCAACTCTACTTTCTCGATTGCAGCCCTTCGAGAACCCGCGGAGGAGACATCGGAACTCGGTAGAAGCGCACGCCCGTTGCGCGGAAGAGGGCGTTGGCTACTGCCGCGAGGGGAGGGACGATCGGAACCTCACCGACTCCGCGGACCCCGTGGGGGTGGCTGGGGTTCGGAACCTCAACCAGAACCGTGTCGATCATCGGCAGGTCCGAGGCCACCGGAATCCGATAGTCCAGGAATCCCGCGTTCAGCAAGACCCCGTTCTCGTCGTAGACGAACTCTTCGTTCAGTGCCCAGCCGATCCCCTGGGCCACCCCCCCCTGGAGCTGCCCTTCCACGTAGCTCGGGTGCACGGCCTTACCCACGTCCTGGACCGCCGTGTACCGAACGACCTGGACCCGGCCGGTGTCGGGATCTATCTCGGTGTCGCAGATATGTGTTCCAAAGCCAGGGCCCGCCCCGCGCGCGGTCAAGGAAGCCTGTCCCGAGATGGGACCTCCGGTCCTGACCGCCTGTCGGACGATTTCTCGGAGGCTCAGTGGATCCTTCGCTTCGCCGTTTCGGCAATGCGCCTCCCCCTCGCGCCACTCGACCTGTTCGACGGGCACCTCCCAGATGAGGGCGGCCCGCTTGCAGAGCTGACGCACGACATCGCGCGTGGCCTCGATCACGGCCATCCCGGTGGCGAAGGTGACTCGGCTGCCGCCCGTCACGTCGTTGTACCCGATGGTCTCCGTGTCCGCGACGACCGGGCGAACGCGCTCAACCGGGATCCCGAGCTCCTCTGCGGCCATGAGGGCAAGCGAAACCCGAGAGCCCCCGATGTCCGGACACCCCGAGACAACGACCGCGGAGCCATCCTCGGTCAGGTTCACGGCAGCCGTCGACTGCATACCGGCATTGAACCAGAACCCGCAGGCCACGCCTCGGCCCTGGTTCGGCGCGAGTGGGGCCCGGTAGTGGGGATGGTTTCGGGCGGCCTCGAGCGTCTCGACGAAGCCAATCGCCTTGAAGGTTGGGCCGTACACCGCCTGCGACCCCGTCCGCACCGCGTTCCGGAGCCGCAACTCGAGCGGGTCGAGTGCCAGCTCCTGCGCGATCTCGTCGAGCGCGGACTCCGCGGCGAAGGCTGCCATCGATGATCCGGGCGCCCGGTAGGCGTTCGTCTTGGGCTTGTTTACCACGACGTCGTAGCCCTCGATCCGAACGTTCTCGAGCTGGTACGGGGCAAGCATCGTCATCGCTCCCGGAACCACGGGCGATCCCGGGAAGGCTCCGGCCGCGTAGACCAGCCGAACCTTCACGGCGGCGATCGTACCGTCCTTTCTTGCCCCCATCCTCACGCGGATCGAGGTGGCCGACGTGGGTCCCGTGGCACGGAACACCTCTTCTCGATCCATCACGAGCTTCACGGGACGTCCCGCACGTCTCGACAACAGGATTGCGAGTGGCTCGACGTAGACGGTCGTTTTTCCGCCGAACCCGCCACCAATCTCACTCGGAATGACCTTGATCTGAGAGATCGGCAGTTGCAGGACCTTCGAACAGAAGGACCTCACCAGGAAGGGACCCTGGGTACAACACCAGAGTACCGACTGGCCATCCTCGGCGGTGCTTGCGACGGCCGCGTGGGGCTCGATGTAACCCTGATGCACGGTTTCGGTGCGGTATTCTCGCTCGATCACCACGTCCGCTTCGGCGAAACCCTTCTCGGTGTCTCCCCGCTCGATCACGATCCGTGCGGCAACGTTTGACGGGGTCTCGGGCCGGGGGTCGACGCCGCGTGTGTAGAGGTCATCGTGCAGGAGAGGGGCATCCGGGGCCATGGCTGCCTCTACGTCGAGAACGGGGCGGAGGATCTCGTAGTCGACCTCGATCCGCCCGAGCGCCTCTTCGGCAATGCGGGGATTCGTCGCCGCAACAGCGGCAACAGGATGCCCGTGGTACAGCACCTTGTCTCGGGCTAGGACGTTTCGGGACAGATCCCGGAAGTCGACCGGTCCTCCCTCCCCTCCGGTGCCGTGCTCAGAGGGAATCTCGGGACGATCCGCACTCGTAATGACGGCCCGTACCCCCTCGAGCTGAAGCGCGGGTCGGGGGTCGATGCGGCGAATGTGCGCGTGGGCGTGGGAGCTGCGCAGAACCTTTCCGTACAGCATTCCGGGCAGGGAGAGGTCCGCGCCGAACCGCGCTCGTCCGGTGACCTTGTCCAGGCCATCGTGTCGGATGGGTCGGGTCCCGACGGAGTGGAACTTACGCGGTTCGCTCACGGGCTCTCCCCTCCGATCTCGACGGCCGCGTCCAGAACCGCGCGAACGACTTTGTCGTAGCCCGTGCACCGACAAAGATTCCCGGCCAGCGCGTAGCGTACCTCCTGCTCGGTCGGCTGGGGATTTCGGTCGAGGAGCGCTTTGGCAGCAACCAGGAGCCCCGGCGTGCAGACTCCGCACTGGAGCGCGGCTTCCTCCAAGAATTTTTTCTGGAGCGGATGGAGATGCTCTCCCGAGGCGATCCCCTCCACGGTTCCGATGGATCGTCCCTCCGCCTCCACCGCGAGGACGAGACAGGCGCACGCGAGACGTCCGTCGAGCGTGATCGTGCACGCTCCACAGTCCCCGGTCCCGCACCCCTCCTTCGTCCCCGTGAGCTGGAGCTCCTCGCGGAGAACCTCGAGCAGCGTCTGAGGAGGGTCGCAGAGAAACTCGATCGGCTCCCCGTTCACGATGGTGGAGACGTGACTCTTCCTGGCCAAACTAGGCCCTCCTCATTGCGCGGTCTCGCGCGATGGCGAGTGAGCGCCGCGTCAAGACCCCGGCCAGGTGACGGCGGTACCAGGCCGGAGCGCGAAGATCGTCAATCGGTCGGGCTGCAGCTCTCGCCTCCTCGGCAGCGAGCTCGAGCGCCTCGGTTCCGAGGTCTGTGCCGACGAGAGCCTCCTCGGCTGCGGGGACCCGGATCGCCGTTGGCGCGACGGCGCCGAGCGCGACGCGCGCGGCGGTGCAGCGTCCCTCGCCGTCGAGGGTGACGCAGACACCCGCCCCGACCACCGCGATGTCCATCTCGGTCCTCGGCGTGAACCGCAGATACGCGTCTCCAGACCCGGTCGGCGGCGCGGGAATGCGAAGCTCCACCAGGAGCTCTCCCGTCTGGAGCACGGTCTCCCCCGGACCCGTCGCGAAGGCTTCCACGGGAACCGACCTCGTTCTTTCCGGGCCCGCGATCACGCACTCGGCTCCGAGCGCGATGAGGGCGGGCACCGTGTCAGCCGCGGGCGATGCGTTGCAGACGTTTCCACCCACCGACGCGCGCCCCTGGATCTGCTCAGACCCGATCAGCTCCGCGGCCTCTAGGAATCCCGGAAAAATCCGACGCAGCTCTCGGTGCTCGCGGATTGCAGCGCAAGGGACGGCTGCCCCTAGCCGTAGCACGGTTCCGTCGAACTCGAGCCGGAGCGTCTCGGGAATCCGCTTCACGTCGACTATCAGCCGAAGATGCCGGACGCCTGTCCGCATCTGTACGATGAGATCGGTGCCCCCCGCGAGAACTCGGGCGTCTCCGTTCCCCTTCGCGAGAAGCGCGACCGCCTCCTCCACGGTCCGCGGCGCCTCGTACCGGAACGATTTCACGTGAGCCTCCCTCTCCAGCCGCACCGCCGGCCCCTATGATACTCCGTCGGCCGTTCTTCGAGGTGCCCGGGTTCCTGCACACGAACCGGGTGAGAAGTCCGGGCTAACCCTTGCTCAGCCGACCCGCCATGATCCGAGCCACCGGGCGTGTGAGCTCGGACTGCTCGAGCAGGATCTTCAGGACAGCGGTGATGGGGGTCGCCAGCAGCATCCCGACAATTCCCCAGAGCACGCCCCAGAAGATCAGGGCGATGAGTATCACGACGGGATGAAGGTCGAGGGATTCTCCCATGGTCTTGGGCTCTACGAAGTTCCCGATAAAGAGCTGCACGCTCCCCGGCAGTGCCAGAGCCAGGACCAGGGTCACCCACGACGTCTCGGGGCTGACCAGGAGGATCGGAAGCGGAAGCAGCGTCGCGATGATCGACCCGATGCTCGGGATGAAGTTCAGGAGGAACGCGAGGAATCCGAACACGGGCGCGAGGTCCACGCCCAGCGCATAGAGGATCAGACCGACGAGCAGGCCGGTCACCGCGGAGAGCGCGATCTTCGCGACGATGTAACGCTCGATGCGCGACTCGATCTTCTCCCAAACGGCGTTCTCGGATCGCGACGTCCGTTGCCCACCGAGCAGAAGGAAGACCAGGAAGATCAGCACGAGCACCGCATTGGAAAAGATGCCGAGGATCGCGTTGGTGAGACGCATGAGCGTCGACCCGATCGGAATGGCGGAGAGCTGCTCCCGCAGTTCTTCCGCGCCGAGCCCGAATCGCTCGGCTCCAGCGAACTCCGCCCCCTGTCTCACGAGCCGCGCAATCTGCTCCTGGTAGACGGGAGCGTTCTCGGCGAGCTGCCCGAGCGACGAGGAGAGGAAGGTCCCGATGACGGGGACGAGGAGAAACCCCACCAGAAAGACCGCGCCAATGGCGAGCGGACGCGGCACCCGCGCCCTCCGCGTCAGCAGCTCCACCACCGGGTTGATCGCGAACGTCAGGAACACCGCCAGCACGAACGGGATCATCACCGTCCGCAGCCAGTAGAGCGCCACCGCCCCCGCGAAGGTGGTGAGCATCAACAGGCAGATCGTCTGGAGGCGTTGCTCGCGGTCCATGCTCAAGGAAGGTCCCAACGGCCCATCGTGGCCTGGTATTCTAACGACAAATGTCTCGAGCGATGCCACTCCGGGTTGTTGCGGTGGTTGCGGTGACGCTTGCGGGCTGCAGCGGCACTCGGGTCGAGGGTGCACTCGGACTCCCGGGGGCGGAGACCCCCGTGCGCGTCACAGACGTCGTCGGACGGGGTGACTATCTCGAGGCCACACTCCTCGGCACGGGGGCGGAGCACCTGGGTGGCAGGGTCATGCGTCCGGGCCTGGCCCTGCGGTTCTTCTTCCCGTGGGAGCCAACCTGCCGAGGCGTTCTCGTTCCCGAAGCGGAGGTGGCGTACGTCGAAGGAGGACGACTCGGCCGCGTTCGGAGCGCGAAGGGCGAGTGCGATCCGGTTGGAATCGGGTCGCTTCGGGCGTGGCGGGACCGGCGACCGCGCCGGCGCGAGGATCGGCTCGGGATCCCCAGGAGCCAGGCCGTCTTCGAGGTGATCTATCGGGACGAGGAGGTTGCCCTCGTCCGTGGCCGCTTCCCCCTGGCGAACCGGTTCGATTGGGTCGGAGGCAACGACACCATCGCGGCGATCCCGCGTACGCCTGAGTGTGAGAGGGTTCTGGAGCGGGGCGTGGCAGCCCTGGAATTCCGCGTCAGGGGTGACGACCCGCTTCGGCTAATCGAAGATAGGGGCTACTGTCCGGTCATCGGGCTGATCCATCCCGGCTCGAGACCCTGATCTCCAGCGGGAACGGATCCGGCCCGGGCGGCTCTCGTGGCGCAACGGGCGCCCGGTCATCCCTCTCTCCCACTGAAGTACTCCCAGGTGCCCTGAGCCTCGATGGCCTCAGCGATCCGCCGAAGGGCGAGGGTGTAGGCAGCGCGCCGCACCGAGAGGTTTTCGGTCGAGGAGAGATCCCAGATCTCCTGGAAGGTCCTGGACATCACCTCTTCGAGACGGGAGCGCACCTGCTCGAGCGTCCAGGGATAGCCCTGGCGGTTCTGGACCCACTCGAAGTAGCTCACGGTCACGCCTCCCGCGTTCGCGAGCACGTCGGGGAGCACCACGATGCCACGCTCCCGCAGACGCTGGTCCACCTCTCCGATGATCGGCCCGTTTGCCACCTCAGCGATCACGGGGGCCCGGATACGGTCCACGTTGCTTGGCCCGATCACCCCCTCGAGGGCGGCCGGGATCAGTAGATCCACGTCGAGCTCGAGGAGTTCCTCGTTGGCGATGCGCTCGTGCTCGACCATCCCGCACACCGAACCTTCGCAGTACACACCGGCGAGTCTGCGCGTCGCTTCCTTATGCTGGTAGAGACTCTCGATGTCG
>DAOUZG010000239.1 GCA_030665705.1 Deltaproteobacteria bacterium
GCTCCTCGAGGAGCTCGGAGACTTCGCCTCCCTGCTCAACCTGCGCCCGAAGGGTCTGAAGCCCCGCTTCCAGCTGCCGGTCCCGGTCTTCGGACCAGCTCGGGTGGAAGCGGTGGGCCTCGGCAAACGTGCGAAAGGCCTCCGGAGCCCCTTCCCCGATCTCCGCCAGGGCCTCCTCCCACGCCTGCTCGGCGTCGTAGCCCTCCGGATCTGTCAGAAAGCGGGCGGCTGTTCGAACGCCGACGGCGGAGGCGTGCGTGTGCTCCATGGGATTGAGCAGGACCCCGCTCGCGTGTGCGGCGAGCCCGGGCTCCCGCCCTCCATAGGGCCCGAGATGGAGCATGGGGCGCATGCAGCCGTCGGAAGCCGGAACGTTGTCCCACAACAGAAGCGGACGCCGAAGAGTCTTGGCTCGGCGAGCCGCCTCATCTGCCTCGATCGTCGGGCTCACCACCGTCCGCCCGGTCCACGCCACCTCGATTGCGGGGTCGAGCTGCTCGCCCAGCTCCTCGAGGTAGGGTGTCGGCTCCACACCGAGGTAATCGGTCGGGACGAGCCAGAGCGTCACGTCCTCGCCGAGTCGCTCACGCAGGTCGTGGGAGAGCACCACGTGCGCCTCGGCGAGGGATCGAAATGCACGTTGATCCTCTTCGTGCACTAGGCGGGTCGGCACATCGTCGACCGCGAGCGAAAAAAAGCGGCTGCCGAGCTCGCGAAAGCGACCGAGCTTGTCGGCAAGCATCGCACGGTCGTCGGACGACGAGTAGCGGATCGAGAGACCCGGTGAGACGGCAAAGCCCACCTCGACACCGGCGGCGATCCCCCGCTCGACGAGCTCGCGGAACTGCTGGATTTCGGCTTCCGGATAGGGCTCGCGCCAACGCGCGCGGTGGAGGGGGTCGTTCTTGGGGGCGTAGACGTAGAGGTTCATGCCCCAGGCGCCCATCCGTTCGACCATCCAGAGCCGATCGGCGTGGGGCCAGGGTGGGCCGTAGTATCCCTCGATGACGCCGCGGTAGCGGAAGGCGGACACGCCCTCAGAGTAGCGTGAGTGCGACGCGGTAGGTGAGAAAGCTCGCGCCGTAGGCGATGCCGAGCATGTAGGCGAAGGCCAGGGCCGGCCAGCGCCAGCTTCCGGTCTCCCGTGCCATGACAACCACGGTGGAGGTGCACTGCAGCGCGAAGACGAAGAAGGCGAGAATCGAGAGCGCCTTGGCAAGCGTGAAGGCGGGCTCCCCCGTTTGGGCGTCGCGGTCGTTCCGGAGCGCGTGCCGCAGCCCCTCGAACCCGTCCACCTCCTGTACCGCATAGATCTGCGCGAGCGCGGAGACCATGATCTCGCGGGCAGCGAGACTCGCGAAGAGCCCGACCCCGATCCGCCAGTCGTAGCCGAGGGGCTCGATGGCCGGCTCGATGAAGTGCCCGATCCGACCCGCGAAACTCGCCTCGATCTGCTGCCGCGCGTGCACCTGCGGGGGGACCGTTGGATCGGGGGCCTCGCGGGGAAACGACAGGAGGCCCCAGAGCACGATCGAAACCGCGAGGATGATCGATCCCGCCCGGCGAAGGAACGCGCGTGTGCTGCTCCACACCTGCGTGGCCAGCAGCTTCGCCGTCGGCATCCGATAGGGCGGGAGCTCGAGGTAGAAGGTGGCCGGTGTTCCGCGCAACACGGTGGAGTTGAGCAACCCGGCTATCACGAACGCCGTCGTCGTCCCGAGGGCGTAGAGCCCGAGAAGCACGAGCCCCTGCAGACCGAGTGGACCGAAGACCGGCGCTGCCGGGATGAACGCGGCAATGAGCAGCGTGTAGACGGGGAGTCGTGCGGAACAGGTCATGAGCGGCGCAACGAGAATCGTCGCGAGGCGGTCGCGGGGCGAGGCCACGGTCCGCGCCGCCATGATGCCGGGAACGGCGCACGCGTAGGAGGAGAGCAGCGAGACGAAGCACCTCCCCTGCAGCCCGACCCAGCCCATCACGCGATCGACCACGAAGGCCGCGCGCGCCATGTAGCCGACGTCCTCGAGGAGATGGATCAGGGTGAACAGGATCACGATCTGGGGGAGGAACACGAGGACGGAGCCCACTCCGGCGAGAACTCCATCCGTCCACAGATCCCGTAGCCAGCCCGCGGGAAGCCGGCTTCGCGACAGGTCTCCGAGGGCGGCGAATCCCGAGTCGATCGTATCCATCGCGGGGACGGCCCACGTGAAGATGCTTTGAAACAGGAAGACCATCATCGCGACAAAGAGCAGCACGCCCGCCACCGGGTGGAGCAGCACGCGGTCCAGGCGCTCGGTTCGGCGGTCCCGCTTAGGCGGGACTCCACCCGCCTCCCGCAGAAGACGGTCTACCGCATCGAACCGCTCCTCCGCGTTCTGGGCGTGGATCCGCTTCTCGGGCCGCGCCCAGCGCGACGGTTCCTGCAGGAGCCGCCGAACCGCCGGGAGCCCGACCCCCCGGTGGCCGACCACGCCGACGGCGGGGACGCCGAGCAGGCGCGAGATGCGGGGGACGTCGACTCGTCCTCCCCGTGCGCGTACCTCGTCGATCATGGTGAAGACCACCACCGTCGGCAGTCCCAGCTCCAGCACATGGGTGACGAGACCGAGGCCGCGGGCGAGGGTCGTGCTGTCGACGACCACGAGCAGTGCATCGGGACGCGGCTCATCGGGGAGGAGGCCGAGCAGCAGGTCGTGCGCGAGCTTCTCGTCCGGGGTGTCGGCGCGCAGGCTGTAGGTCCCTGGCAGGTCGAGGAGTCGAACCGTCCCGTCGGTTCCGCGAAGCGTACCCTCGCGGTGCTCGACGGTGACCCCGGGATGGTTCGCGACCTTCGCACGCGCTCCCGTCAGAGCATTAAAGAGGGTGGTCTTCCCTGAGTTTGGGGCTCCGACGAGGGCGACACGAACCGACGCGGCCGCGTCAGAGGGCGCGGCCGCGGCACTCACGGGTCTGCGCCCACAGGATGGACCCAGATCAAACGGGCTTCCGCCTTGCGGAGGCACAGGCGCGTGCCCCGCACCTGGATCTCGAGCGGGTCCCCGAGGGGCGCGGCGCGAACGAACTTCACCTGGGTGCCGCGGACGAACCCCAGGTCGTAGAGGCGCTGCTGCGTCGCGTTCCCCGTTTCGACCCGACAGAGCTTCCCCAAGTCGCCCGGGAGCAGGCTAGTGAGCGCTCGGCAGACACCGGAAGCGGACGGAGGTTGCGCCTGGGGCGTTGTGGACTCCGGGGTGACTGAGGAGCGATCAGGGTCCGGTCGGAACAGCATTGATAATCGTTCTCATTTTCATCCAGCCGCGTGAGCTTACTCCGAGCGCCCACCCCTGTCAAGCGCCCGGAGGCCACGCGCTCGTCGGAGAAAACCGGATGAGGGGATGAGAGATGCGGGCTAGAGCCCGACCACCGTGACCAGC
>DAOUZG010000162.1 GCA_030665705.1 Deltaproteobacteria bacterium
GTCTCGACGCTGCAGAAGCTCGCGACCGCGCTCCGCGTCAAGATGTCCTACCTGTTCGAGGGGATCTAGCCCACCTAGTGAGAATTGCGGGCTAGCCCTCCGGGGGGAGAGAGCCGGGCTCGGGGATCAGCGGGCTTTCCCGCTCCAGGCCCGGCAGCGCGATGCGCGTCATGCGAGCATCAACCTCGGCCCGGGCGGCTTGGCTCTCCAGCAGATGCCGGACCACTACGAGAGCCAGAGGGTCGACCTGCGCGAAGCGCCGCCCGACCTCGACCTCGATGCATACGGGATAGTCGGGGTCAGAACCCGGGACCACGCGGATGCCGAGCTTGCCGCCGGGACGGGCGGCCTCGGCAGACGCGTCGAGGAGCTCGCGGAAGGCGACCTTGATCCGGTCCGGGTCCACGAGAACCGGCTTCTGGGTCTGCAGGCTCCACGTGATCCCCACCACCCGGGCCCGCAGGAGATCGACCTCTTCGGCGGTCTCCTGGAGGAGCGCGATCGGGGAGGCCGACTTGCTCTGCATGGGGCGTGGGCGGGAGTCTAGGAGACGGAGCCTTGCGGCCACCCGGTCCAGCCGTTCGCGCAGATCCGGGGGGCATGCCTCGATTCGGCGGAGCCGTGCCAGCGGCTCACGCAGGGCGGCCGCGACCAGGCCCGGCAGGCTCGGGAACTCGGAGACTTCGAGATCGGGATCCGCACTGCGCATCTCGAGAATGAGGCTCTCCTCGTCCGAAGGCGCGGCCTCAACCCCTGCGGCCTCGCGACGGCGGAGCCAGGCCCAGGCCAGCCCGATCCCGGCGACCAGGCCCCCGAGTGCCCCTAACACGCCCATCGTCCACTCTTCCAAGGCGGGGCGCAGGTTAGCCGAGCCGATCCGTCCCGGCCAAAGGGCCGGGGCGGGTCCAGCCTGCAGCGGACCCGGACGTTCAGGCAGCCGGACGTGCGCCGCAGCGCCGAGCGCGGTCGGGCAGCATCGACAGCGCGAGCGCTTCCTCCCAGCCTACGACCCCCTCGGGAGTCTGGGTCTCCGGATGTCGGAAACGGATGCCGTCCTCTGCGATCTGAACCTCGATGGTGTCGGAACCGATCTGCAAGAGGAGCCGGAGACCCGCCCAGCCTCCGGATGTACCCTCTCCCGCGGCGCGTCTATTCGACGTCCTTCGCATGGGGTGACCTCTTCCCGGGGGGGTGGACGATCTGTAGAGGGGGTTCGCGGTGACGTACGTGATCATAGCGGTCCTAACGTGTCAAGCGAAAGGGGTGACCTTCGTCCCTGCGGATGCATGGCGCGATTCCGCAGGTGGGTCGCTCGCGCCGACCGGTCCGACGGTTGGTTGACGGGTGCAGGGCAAGCGATAGCATCGGCCCCAGTTTCGAGATGGGGGGTCTATTAAGAATGGGACGGGGTAGGTTGTTCCGAGGAGCATCGGCTCTCCCGGCGTTGCTCCTCTGCTCCGGGTTGGCGGCGTGTGGCGGGCCGGGAGAAGAGGCGCAACCGGAGCCTGCAGCGAACGGAGATGCGACGCAGGCGGACGCCACCGGAAACCCCGAGCGCGGCGACTGGCTGGTTCTGTGGCTCCTCGCCGATCCGGAGAGCCTCAACCCGATCACCTCGAACGACTCGGCGTCCAACCAGGTCCTCCGCTGGTTTTTTCTTTCGCTCCTGGATCTGGACAACGAGACGCTCGAGCAGCGACCTCTGCTCGCAAGCGAGCTTCCGGAGATCAGCGAAGACAAGCTGAACTACACATTCCGCCTACGTGAGGGGGTGACCTGCTCCGATGGCACGCCCCTCACCGCCACCGACGTTCTGTTCACGATTAAGGTCATCAAGCACCCGAGGGTCAACGCACCGCACGCACGAAACTACTACGAGTCGGTCCGAGACGTGGTCGTCGTGGATCCCCTGACCGTGCGCTTCGAGATCAAGAAACCCTACTTCCGGAACGACCTGGTGCTCGGCGGCACCCAGCCGATCCCGCGCCATCACTACGACCCGGAGAACCTGCTCGGAGGGATCTCGGTGGCGGAGCTCGATGACTTCGACAATCTCGACGAGGGGCGCAAAGCCCGAGCGACGCGGTTCGCGAAGGAGTTCAACGAAAACTTCCACCGCAACCCGCTGGGGCCAGGGCCCTTTGTGCTGCGGGATCCGGAGGCGGACTACAGCACGGGTGAGCAGATCATCCTGCGCCACCGCGAAGACTACTGGGCGCCGAACAATCCGAAGCTCGGCGACGCCTGGGTCGACCGGGTGGTCCTCCGGATCATCAACGATCGCGAAGCGGCTCTCGTTGCGCTGAAGAGCGGCGATGTCGATCGGATCGGGATGACGCCCCTTCAGTATCGGATCAACAAGAACAATCAGCCGTTCCACCGCCGCGTTGCGACCAAGATCCACGTCTCGCCCGGATACACCTACATCGGGTGGAATCAGAAGAACAGGATCTTCCGGGATGTCCGTGTACGGCGAGCGCTCTCACACTTCGTCGATAAGAAAAACATGGTCGAGAAGCTCCTCCACGGCTTCGGGATTCCGGTGGAGTCCCCCATCTTCGTCGAGCGGCCGGAGCACAAGCGGAATCTGCCTCCCTACTCCTTCGATCCGGAAAAGGGGAAGGCGCTTCTCGCGGAGGCCGGTTGGAGGGACAGCAACGGCGACGGCGTACTCGACAAGGAGATGGATGGGGAGCGCGTCGATCTGGCCTTCGAGGTCATCTCGAACTCCGGAAACGACATTCGGAGGGACGTAGGGCTCACGGTGATCGACGAGTTCAAACGGGCGGGCATCCGGGCTACGTTTCGTGCGGTTGACTGGTCGATCATGCTCGATAAGGTGAAGAAGTTCGACTTCGGCGCCGTGATCCTCGGGTGGGCGATGAGCGTGATGGTGCCGGACTCTTACCAGGTTTGGCACTCCTCGCAGGCTGTTCCGGGCGGCTCGAACCACGTCTACTACCGGAACGCCGAGGTCGACCGGATCCTCGAGGACTACCGCGTCGAGTTCGATCCAGCGCTGCGAAAGGTGCTCTACGACCGTTTTCAGGAGATTCTCTACGAGGAGCAGCCCTACACGTTCCTGTTCATGCAACAGGCGATCTCGGCCTGGGACCGGAGGTTTCACGGCGTCACCTGGTACCCGAGCGGGAGCACGGACCTGCTCGAGTGGTGGGTCCCCCCGAACCTGAGGAAGTACCACTAGCCGGCGGAGCAGATGTTCGGCTACCTGATTCAGCGGATCCTCCTCTTCGTTCCCACGTTCTTCGGGATCACGTTCCTCAGCTTCTCCATCATGCTGTTGGCCCCCGGAGATCCGGTGGAGCTCTACTTCGCCGGAGGGCTCGGGGCGGGGACCGAGGGGATCGATCCCGAGAAGCTCGCAGACATCGAGCGGGCCAAAGAGGAGATGCGGCGCGAGCTCGGACTGGATCGGCCGATCCCGGTTCAGTACGGGGCATGGCTGGGCCGGTCTCTGCGCGGCGACTTCGGGATCAGCTTCAAGGATCGTCGGCCCGTCTCCGACAAGCTCCGCGAGCGTGTGCCCGTGACGCTCCTCATCAGCGTGCTCACGATCCTGATCACATACCTGATCGCGATCCCCCTCGGGATCTACTCGTCGGTCCGGTCCGGAACGCTCTTCGACCAGCTCTCGACGGTGATGGTCTTCATGCTCTACTCGCTGCCGGTCTTCTGGGTCGGGACGCTGATCATCATCTACTTCTGCGGGGGTGACCACTGGGCGTGGTTCCCGCCAGGTGGGCTCCGTTCGCTCGACTACGATCCCGCCTGGCCGTGGTGGAGGAAGCTCGGCGACTACTCGCACCACCTCGCGATGCCGGTCGCGTGCAGCACGTACACGACCTTCGCCGCTCTCTCGCGTTACATGCGCACATCGATGCTGGAGAACGCCCAGCAGGACTACGTGCGCACGGCACGTGCCAAGGGGCTGCGGGAGCGGGTCGTCATTCTGAAGCACATTCTTCGCAACTCGCTGATCCCGATTGTGACGATCCTCGCGGGGATCCTCCCGGCGCTGATCGGCGGGTCGGTGATCATCGAGACGATCTTCTCGATTCCGGGCCTCGGTCAGCTCGGGTACCAGGCGGTGCTCGCGCGCGACTATCCCGTCGTGATGGCTCTGTTCGCGGTGGCGTCGGTCCTCACGCTGGTGGGAATTCTGCTCGCAGACCTGGGCCTCGCAGTGGTTGATCCGCGTATCAGCTTCGGGAGGGGTCGCACGTGAGTGCGAAGCCGGACCGTTCTCCGCAGAGCTACGCCGCGCGCACCTGGGCCGAACTTCGTCGGAACCCGCGCGCCGTCTGGGGCCTTCGGATCGTCGTCGTTCTTGCGATCCTCGCACTGACGGCGGACTTCATCGCCAACGACAAGCCCTATTACATCGAGCTCGACGGAAAGGGGTACTTCCCGATCCTCATCGACTACGGGGTAGGTGTCGGAATCCGCAAGTGGCCGGAGCCGCTTCTCAACGCCGACTTCAAGGCGCTGGCTGGAGAGGCGCGCCGTGTTTTCTGGCCGCCGATCCCGTACTCCTCCACCGGCGTCGACATTCGCGGCGACATCTTCGAGTCTCCCTCGGCCGTCCACTGGCTCGGCACCGACCGGCTCGGTCGGGACGTTGCAGCCGGGATGATCCACGGGGCACGCATCTCGCTCACCATCGGACTCATGGTGGTCGCGATCCAGGCAACGATCGGAATCCTGCTCGGGGGCCTCGCCGGCTACTACGGCGGCTGGATCGACCTTGTCCTGTCCCGTCTGTTCGAGCTCATGCTGGGGATCCCGACCTTCTTTCTGATCCTGACGGTTGCGGCGATTCTTCCCCCCTCGATCTATCTCCTGATGGCGATTCTGGGGCTCACCGGCTGGGTCGGGATTGCCCGGATCATCCGGAGCGAGTTTCTCAAGGTTCGGGCGCAGGAGTTCGTGGCCGCGGCTCAGAGTCTCGGGGGCTCCGACCTGCGGGTCATGCGGCGCCACATCCTCCCCAACGCCCTCGCACCTGTGCTGGTCTCGATGTCGTTCGGGGTGGCGGGGGCGATCCTCACCGAGTCGAGTCTCTCGTTTCTGGGCGTGGGTGTTCCCCAGCATCTCGTGACC
>DAOUZG010000129.1 GCA_030665705.1 Deltaproteobacteria bacterium
ATCGTCGGATTCTCTACCCGATGCCGGGGGGAGCCATCGTGCGATCTTCCCCGAGTCTAGTCTCCGAACCGAAGGGGCACGACCCGTCCTCGAGGGTCCGCCGACCGGGCTGCTTGCGGTGCGCCCGGACGAAGGCGGCCAGGTCGCCTTTGAGCCGGGCGAGCTCGGCCGCAAGGCAGGGGAGGTCTCCGAGGTAGGTCCGTCGAGCCACGACGTAGGCGTTCGAGAGGGGAACACCGGCAAATCCCGAGTAGCGGCGCGTCTGCCACGGCACCGTCTCGAACTCGACGGTCTGGTACCGCTCGAAGATGACCTGGCGCTCCTGGAGGAGGGCCTCGGGGGGAGGCGCTTGGCTGTAGAGCGTCTCGAGTTCCCGAGCGAGGCGCTCGAGGAGTTCGGCAAACCGCTGATCGTCTGCAAAAGCCCGTTTCGCGGCGTCCTGCACGTCAGGCTCGTCTGCGTAGAGCCTCAGCACCGCTTCGTGGCCGACGAACAGGGCGATCCCCTCGTTGTAAGCCGCCTCGCCGGAGAGGAAGATGCTCTCGTGCACCTGCTCGTGGAGAACCGTGTCGGCGGCTTCGAATGGCTCCAGCCGGAGCAGGGCGCGGGGCACGGGGTCATCGAACCACCCCAAGGTGCTGTAGGTGAGCGCCGGCCGCACGTAGGTGTCGAGGTCGCGTGCATCGAGCGATCTCGCGAACCGGTACGCGCGCTCGGCGTCGAAGTATCCGCGGTAGGGGACCCGTCCCACGATTGGAAACCACCACGTGATGGGGTCGAGCCGGTGCCGGGGGGCGGCGGTGACGACTGTAACCAGGGGAAGCCCGCCACGGTCGACGAGGTACTGGTGGCTCGTCGAGCGCTTCAGCCCGACCGTCTCGCCGAACGCCGCCGCCCTGCGGACCGTCTCGAGCCCGCGTCGTTCGCGTGCCGTGAGCTCGGACTCCAGCTCCGGCGTGAGCCGTTCCCGCTCGAAGAGCAACCGCACCTGGCCTGCTCCCACGTGCACCAGGTACGGAACCCCCTGGCATCCGACGAGTGACAGCACGAGAAGGCAGACGGCCGCCCGCAGGGCGTGGCAGAGCGGGATTCGTGCTCTACCGGATCGAGGCACCTCCCCGGGAGTGGGACCGGCTGATCGGGGAGCTTCATGAGCGGGGGACCCTGGGAGTCGAGGAGCGGCCCGAGGACTCACCACCCCGGATCCTCGCCTACTTCGATGCGAACTCGCCCCACGAAGGGGTGCGGTCCCTCGCCGATGGGGCTCTCGCGATCCTCGTCCGGGACGTCGAGCCCGTAGCCGATGAGCCGTGGGACCAGCTCTGGCGGGAGGGGCTTCGGCCGAGACGCATAGGACCGCTCTGGATTCGGCCCTCGTGGTGCGAGCCCGCGGGTCGGCCGGAGATCGAGATCGATCCTGGACGTGCGTTCGGCTCGGGTGAGCACGCGACCACCCGGCTCGCTCTGGCGCTTCTCCTCGAGCAACTCCGGCCCGGAGAGACGGTGCTCGACGTGGGGACGGGAAGCGGAATCCTGGCCCTCGGTGCACTCCGGTCGGGCGCCCTCTCCGCTCTCGGCCTCGATGTGGATCTGGTGGCCTGTGCAACCGCGCGTGCGAACGCGGCTCGCAACCGGGCAAACCTCCTGCTCGTGTGTGCGAGGCTCGACGCGCTCCGTCCCCACGTTCGGTTCGATCTCGTCGTTGCCAATCTCCTGCTCTCGCGGATGGAGCCCTGGCTTGCACGGCTCGTCGGCCACACCGGGCGACGCTGTATTCTCTCGGGCTACCTCGAGCGCGAGTGGCCCCGCCTGCGCGCGGCGCTCGAGCCGCTCGGGGTGGTCCCCATTCGGATAGAGACCGAGGAGCAGTCGGGCGAGCGGTGGGGGGCCTGCATCCTGGCTCACCCGCGCGACCTCCAGTCCTCGAGGAGATCACGCAGGGTGGCGTCGAGCGAGTAACGGGGCTCCCAGCCGAGTGACCGAACGCGTCCGGGATTCCCGACGAGGGCCAGCTGCTCGCGGGGAGCGGGCCGGTAGAGGGCGTCATCCTGCTCCACCTGCGGCTGGGCGTTGCTCAGTGCAACGAGCCGATCGAGCAGCTCGCGAATCGAGTAGCCGCGACCGCTGCAGACGTTGTAGACACCGCCGGCCTCTCCCCGGTCGAGCAGCAGCTCGTACGCCGCAACGACGTCCCGAACGTCGGAGAAATCGCGGATCGGATCGAGGTTTCCGACGCGCAAGACCGCAGGCTGCTCTCCCCGCTCGATCCGCACGAGCTGTCGGGCGATCGAGGATTCCACGTACTGCGGGGGGCGTCCGGGGCCCGAGTGGTTGAGCGGCCGTGCCCGGACGACATCGAGCCCGTTGCGCTCTGTAGCGAGCGCACAGCGCTGCTCGGCAGCCGCCTTACTGGCCGCATAGAGGTTATCCGGGCGAAGAGGATCTTTCTCGTCGTAGGGCGGAGCGTCGGGAGCTCTGGCTCCGTAGGCAATTCCCGTCCCGACGTAGAGGAGACGTGCGCGTGGACAGAACCGAGCCATGCCTTCGAGCAGGGCGTCGACCGCTCCGTAGTTCACACGGAGGGCCTCCATCGGATCGCGCTCGGCGTCGGGAGGGAACGAGACGGCCGCGAGGTGCACGATGCAGTCGGGCCGGACGTCGTTCAGGATACTCGTCGTGAGCTGCGCGTCGCCCAGGTCCGCCGCAATCCAGCGTGGGCCTTCCGGAGCGTCGTGTTCCTCGGGAAGCCGAACGCCGACCACCTCGTCGCCCCGTTCGAGCAGCCTGGGAACGAGCCAGCGTCCGACGAATCCGGCGGCGCCGGTGACGAGCGTGCGTCGCGCCTGCCCCGAGCCGTCCGCCGCTTGTCGTTTCTCCTCCATCGAGGTTCTCCTGGCGTTTTCCCTGTTCGAGTTCCGATTCTGAGTTCCGGTTCCGAGTTCCTGTTCGCGGTGGGCTTCAGACCCGTCGTAACATGAGCCGTCGAAAGATTACAGGGAATCTGGTAACTTCAATTCTAGCGACTACTCCGATCGGAAGTGAGACCATGCGCTACGAGGGCCTCGTCTACAGGCCGCCGAGCGAGGCAGGTTCGCTGATCATTCAGGCTACCTTGGCCTGCCCGCACAACAAGTGCGCCTTCTGCGGGATGTACAAGGACCGAAAGTTCCGCGTCCGGCCGCTCGAGGAGGTCATCGAGGACCTCGACCTGGCCCTGCAGTATTACGGTCCAAACGGGGTTCGCACGATCTTCCTGGCCGACGGCAACACCGCGGTCCTGCCGACGAAGAAGCTCGTGACGATCGGGGAGGCCGCGAAGGCTCGCTTTCCGGACCTCGTACGGATCACCGTCTACGGGTCGGCCAAGTTCCTGGTGAAGAAGAGCCAGGAGGAATGGCAGCGAATCGCGGAGGCGGGTATCACGCGAATCCACTCCGGTCTCGAGTCGGGCGATGGCGAAACCCTGGAGGCGATCCACAAAGGCGTCACGCCGGAGGAGGCCGTCGAAGCCTACAACCACGTCCTGGGCGCGGGGATCGAACTGTCGGTCTACCTCATGGTCGGAGTGGCGGGGGTCGAGAGGTGGCGGGAGCACGCGCTCGGCAGCGCGGAGGTTCTGAACCGGGCACCTCCTGACTTTATCCGACTACGGACCTTCGTCCCCAGTCCGAACACTCCCTGGTACGACCGGTGGAAGGAGGGAAAGCTGACCTTGCTCTCCGCGCACGAGGCTCTCCAGGAGACGCGGCTCCTCGTCGCGAATCTGGAAGGTCCAACCACGCTCCTTTCGGATCACGTATCGAACTTCGTGGATGCTCATGGGCGGATTCCCGAGGACAGGCAGCTGCTCCTCGACGGGCTCGACGAGGCCCTCGGGTGGCCCATCGAGAGATTCCGACCGCCCACCGAGAGGCTCGCGGGGCTCGGTCTCTAGAACCCCTCTCAAAAACCCACTCCCATCGCCAGGTCGCCCTGGCGGGCCGATCTCTGCGTTGCGCGCGCTCGGAATAACGACGGATATGCCTCGCGCGCGACGCCTTGATCTCGGCCCGCCAGAACGGCCTGGCTCGGTCCGGGGTTTCTGAGATGGGTTCTAGGCGGCTCGAGCGTCGCCTCTCAACCGCCGTAGTAGGCCATCGTGGCGCTGGGAACGATGCCGACGCGGGTCCCCGCTCCGTAGGTCTTCTTGAGTACCTGCAGTGTTTCGTCCCAATTCCGCGTCCAGCTCACGACCTCGGGATTGGAGAACCAGTCTGCAAAGGTCCTGTCGAGGTAACCGGCCTGAATGATCAAATTCAAGCTGGCCGGGATGGCGCTCACCGGATACTGCCGCCCCCCGTACTCCTCGCCGAACCGACCGAGCAGGTAGTGGATGACCTGACCCTCAGGCGCGTTCGCGATGATGGCCACCGTGCCGGTGAGACCTCGGAGCCCGAGAAGGCCGACCAGCACGGCAATCGGCATTTCGTTGGGCTTCGCAAACGCGTTCGCGATCACGACGTCCTTGTCCTTCGGGGCGGGGTCGAGCGAGTAGAGGGCCTTCGCTTCTGCGACGGCCTGCTTGTGCGCCTCGATGAAGTCCCCGGCGAACACGCCCGAGGTCGCCCCGTGCTCGTTGAACACGACGTCGATCTTGAAATCGAGCCCGGCCATGCGGGCCGCCTCTTCGATGTCGAAGCGCATCACGTTCCGGTCGAAGTTTCCCAACCCGACGCTGTCGAGTGCTTCCTTGGGAACCTCGAGGTGATAGTGCGTGATGCTGTCGATGTGAGACACGCCCGGCAGCACGATCTTCCCACCGCCCGAGAAGCCGGTGTTGGGGTGGGCGGTCACGCATCCGATGGCGATTTTCAGATCCGCCGACATGACCTCACGGTTGACCGATAGGCGCGTTCCCCGACTCGTCGTTCCCACCTCGACGCAGTTCTCGTAGCAGTTGTGGTTGTAGACGCGAAACCGTTCGAGGATCCGGGGACCGATCTTCTTCCGGAGCTCCACCTGCGAGAGCGCCCCGTGGGTCCCGAGGGCGCAAACGAAGCTGATGTTCTCCTCCTCGATTCCGCCCTCGATCAGCTCGGACACGACCATCGGAGCGATCTTGTAAGTGGGAGTCGGGCGGGTCATGTCGTCGAAGACGACGACCGCCTTCCGTTTGCCCCTCGCGAGCTCGCGGATGCGGACGGAGCCGATTGGGCTCTGGATCGCGTCGGCGATTTGCTGGTCAGTAAGCTCGGGACGCTGCGCTCCCCGCATCGGACAGAGCTCGACGTCCCAGTCATCCGGGAGATCGAGTTCAACCGTATCGTTGCCGTACCACAGTAACTCGGGAAGGTTTACTTTCATCTCGCGACCCCCACGTTAAAGGTACCATAGGGAGCGACGGGACAACCCAGACGGGGTCGGACCCGGGGTCGGACCCCAGGGAGGAGCCAGACCATGGTGAGGGGAAGCTGCCTCTGCGGCGGAGCCGCCTACGAGATCGACGGCGAGCTGGAACCGATGGCGCACTGCCACTGCTCCATATGCCGGAAGCACCATGGCGCGCCGTTCGTGACCTTCGTCGGCGTCAACACCTCCCAATTCCGCTGGGTGAAGGGGCAGGATCTCGTCACGGAGTACGAATCATCACCGGGCTCGCGTCGGGGATTCTGCCGGATCTGCGGCTCCAGCCTCCCGCGTCGGGTTCCCGAAGGGGCGCTCTTCTTCCTCCCGGCGGGGACGCTCGATGACGATCCCGGTACGCGCCCCCAGGGTCACGTCTTCGTCGGATCCAAGGCTCCCTGGGTAGAGATCCACGACGATCTCCCGCAGTTCGACGAGTTTCCGCCTGGGTTCGGCCCGGAAGAAGAAAGCTAGAGTTCCGGCCCGGTTCCGGCCCGCGTGGGA